>CAIXFP010000884.1 GCA_903918705.1 uncultured Pseudomonadota bacterium | reverse complement strand
CAGAGCCGGGATATACAGCGGCAGGATCAACAGGGTCAACAACACGCCGCCGCCGCGCAGGCCCAGGGTCAGGGCGGCACCGACGCCGCCGAGCAGGGACAGGATGGGGGTGCCCAGAAGCAGCGAGAATTCCAGGACTGCGATGGCTTCCCAGGTCAGGTTGAACTGGATGCCCAGCACCGGCGCGATGAACAGCAGGGGAATGCCGTAGATCAGCCAGTGCGCCAGGGACATGCCCAGCACCAGGAGCACCCTGGGTTCCGGGGAGAGCACCAAGTGCTCCAGGCTGCCCTCGCGATGGTCGTCGGAGAACAGGCGCGACAGGGACAACAGGGACGCCAGGGTGGCAGCCACCCACAGCACGCCGGGGCCGATGCGCGCCAGCATGGCCGGCTCCGGGCCGACGCCGAGCGGGAACAGGCTGGCCACCATGACGAAGAAGAATTGCGCGATCAACCAGTCGCCACGGCGGCGCGCGGCCAGGGTGAGGTCGCGGCGCAGGACGGCGAGAAGGAAGCGGTGCATGTCAGGCCATCTCCGGTATCGCCACGTTGCCCACCAGGAGTCGCCGCACCGTGACGCCTTCCAGGTTCAGCGCCTGGTGGGTGGTGGCCACCACCATGCCGCCGCCAGTGAGGTGGTCGCGGATCAGTCCTTCCATCAGCGCCACCGCGTGCACGTCCAGGCCGGTTAGAGGTTCATCCAGTATCCACAGGGTGGCGCCGGCCAGCAGCAGAGCGGCCAGTGCGACACGGCGGCGTTGCCCGAACGACAGCACCCGGCAGGGCAGGTCGAGGCAGCGGGCCAGTCCCAGGCGTTCCAGGGTGGCGACCGCGCGGGCCGCGTCGAAGGCGCGGCCTTGCAGGCCATCGGCGAAGCGCAGGTTTTCCACCGGATTGAGATCGTCCTTCACCCCGTTGGCATGGCCGAGATACACCATTTCCGCGTGATAGGTCTCGCGCTGCCTGCCGATGGCCGCGCCGCGCCAGCGCACTTCCCCCTCCTCCGGGCGAGCCAGGCCGGTGAGCAGGCGCAGCAGACTGGTCTTGCCCTGGCCGTTGCCGCCCTGCACCAGCAGCAATTCGCCGGACTTCAAGGTGAAATTCATGCCTTTGAAAAGCAGCCGGTCACCACGGGCGCAGGCAAGGTCATGAATGGACAGGGAGGCTTCGGGCATGGTCAGGGAAAAATTGCGGGCGGGCGAGGATACCTGCAAACGCGCGCCAGGACAAAGCGGCACGCTTGCCTACCCGCTCCGGAAGGGGCCACAAAGCCGGGTCGCCTTGGGTCAACCCCCGTGGCGTAGGGCCGAAGTATCAGGGATGCAGACTGCGGAAATACGCCAGGACGTCGGCGGCGGTCCAGTTCACGCCCGGTGCGATGGGATAGGTGCCGCCGAGGACGACGACGGCATTGAACATGGCGATGACGTCCTTCGGCGCGATGGGATAAGTGGGCCAGGACTTGCTGCCATTGATGGAGTTCATGTAGGCGGCCAGCGCCTCCTGCCCCAACGCCAGATCCGTGACATAGCCATTGCGCGCCCGCATCACCCAGGTGAAATCCTGGGTGCCATCCGACAAGGTGGGATAGCCCGCCAGAACATCACGCACGTTGGCCGAGGGGAAGGGCGCGACATAAGGCGGCTTCGTGTGGTCCCCCGTGCCCGACAGCCGTTGTTTCTCATAGGCATCGGCGAAGTGGCTGGTATAGAACAGGCTGGCCGGCGTATTCGGGAAATAGTTGGGCACATTCAGGATCACGATCCAGTCGTTGGCGCCACGGCCCGTGGGCCACTGGATTATCGGTTGGGACAGATAGGTGGCCGGCCCCGATCCGAGGCTGGAACAGGAGGTCTGGACCTGGCCAGACATATTGCCGGAGATCTGGCCGGAGATCGTGCAGCTATAGGGAGTCGAGCCAAGTACCTGCTTGCTGGCCAGTGACGCCAGGACGACAGGCGCTGCCAGGCCGCCTTTGGCCAGCCTCCTCCTGAGTTCATCAGGATGATTTTTCTTTTGCGAGGTATTCGAGTGCGACATGTTGCCCAGTGCCCCCATGATCTATGGGCGCATTCTAAGCGCAAATCCCGCAAGCTAATAAGTACCTGATTATTATCAATTACAGCTCTGGGGCTGGACTGCAAGGCGTAGCGCCGGAGGCGATCAGCCGTAAAGTGATTTGAAATAGCTGATCACATCCGACGCGCCCCAGTAGACCCCCGTTTTCACCTGGTAACTGCCTCCCAGGTAGACATGGTTGAACATGTCGATGACGTCCACGGCCGCGAGCGGGAAGTCCGTGCCAATTTTGGCCGCGCTGAGCAGCGTCGCTACCGTCGTACTGCCCAGTATGGCCGCCGGACTACCCACAGCCGGATTTCCCACGGTATCGAGGGCGAGCACCTGCAACAAGGTCAAGGGGGAGGTGCCTGATGGCGCAGGCTCGACCAGGGCACCCGTGGTGCAGTTGTAGTTGTAGGCGTCGGCGAAACTCAGCCCTTGAACCGTGACCGATTTGAACAAGGTGGCTGTCGCGTCTCCTGAGCAGGTACCCGCCTGGGGCATGACACCGGGAGCATAGGCCGCCGGCCAGTCGCCGAGATTGGTAATCCAATAGTCAGGCGATTTGCCGACCGAACTGCACACCTGGTCGGCGCCGTGGCTGGAGGTATTGCCTGACAACTGGCCGGACACCGTGCAGTTATAGGGCGTGGCGCCCAACACCGGCTTTGCCAGCAACGAGGACAGCACCACGGAAGCGCCACCCGCAAACAGGCGACGGCGCCTCGGGTCAAATCTGTCGTGGGTTGGCTGCATGGCAAGGCTCTATGACAAATGTCGCCTTGCAAGACGCAATTACCAAGCCACGGTATCAGACCAACAATCAACGGGTTACGAGGAGGAGCAGACTCTGTCCGGAAACGAGTGACCAAATTTCAACAAAATCGATGAAATCTCGGCTACACCTTGCTCGCGCGCAACCCCTTTCGCGCCAGATGAGGCAGCAGCAGATGCGGCGGCATGCGCAACCAGTGGCTACGAACATAAAGCGCCGAAGTGGCAATTCTGGTAAATGTGACACGCCCTTCGTTATAAAAGCTGGTCAATGCGGGCAGGAACAGCGCATCCATCAGGGCGGCGACTGCGCGCGGGGGACGTTCCCGGCACTGCGCTTCCAGATGTTCCGGTACGGGTGTATGCAGCAGCCGTCGCGCATAACGCAGCGCGTAGTAGAGGGGCAGGCCGAGATTCAGGGCCTCAGCCCGTGCCAGCAAACGCGGCCAGAATACTGGCGCGTCGCCGTTGGCGCGCAACAGGGCGTCGAGATCCACCAGATCGCGCAGACCGTGCCGCCATTCGCCCTCATGGAACAAGTGGGTGGCGGAATGCAACACCTGGTCGGCCGGCTCCAGGATGGAAAACCGGGGGAACGCCGCGAGGGGCGTCGCGGCGGCCAGGAGCAATTCCGGCCGCGTCTTGCGCCGGGCGGTCTCGGGCAGGATGTTGTGATGCAGGTCCAGCCAGGTCTGGCGACGCAGGTGTTGCATCGGCGGCAATTCATGCATCCATTCCCGGTAATAGCGGGCGTCATAGGCATCTTGCGGGGCGCTGGCCCAGCCGCCCAGCATCAGCGCGGCTTCCGTGGCCCCAAGTTGGGCGCGCGGCACCAACAAGTCGATGTCGGTGAAGACGCGTCCGGCGGACGGAGCCAAATCCGCCGCTGCGTAGGCGGCTCCCTTCAACAGCACCACGGGGCCCGCAATGTGCTTCAGATCCCGCCCGAGATGCAGCAACTCCCAGTGCACCGCGCGGCGTTGCTGCCCGGCCAGCGCCAGCGACGCCCGCAAATGGCGCCCCACGGGGGTGGGCAGGCGATCGGAAAACCCGGAAGCCAGGGCTCCCAGGCGGCCCAGCAGGCCTGCGGCCCGCGCCTGGCGTACCACCCGGTCCCAGGTCGGCGCGTCGAAGCCGAGCATGGCGTCAGGTTCGCGCAAGGCCAGCAGCAAATCGGCGCACCTGAACACGGTCTTCATGACACCAGACCCGCGAAGGTCGCCAAAGCGTCAGCCAGGCATGAATATTCGAAGTCCCAGCACTGGCAGGAGTCGATCAGCGCGGCGTTGAGCTCGAAACCCAGACGGCCGAGCAGGCTGTAGTTGAAGCCGTGGGTGGCGGCATGGATGAAGGCGTCGGCTCGGGAATGCCGACCCAGCCGGGCCGGGGAACCGGCGCGCCAGCGCGGGAACACGATGTGGGCGGCGCGTGCCTTGTCGTCCATGCGCGCCACGCTCGCGTGCGGGGGGCGCAGGTGCGCCACGGTGCCCTTGTGGGTGTCATGGGCGGCCGCGCCGATGACGGCGTGGGGGAACGCCGCGCGAATCAACTCGATGGACTGGTTCTTCAGGCTCACCGGCCGCGCCAGCGGGACGATGCGTCCATCATCGCGATCGATCAGGGTGAGTTCGTCGGAGAGCAGGCGCCAGCCGGAAAGCGCCAGGGCTGCGGTCAGCGTGCTTTTACCCGCGCCCGGATCGCCCGGCAGGATCACCGCCTGTCCGTTCCGCTCCAGCACCGCGGCATGCAGCATCAGGTAGTGCTGGGCTTGGCTGGCGATGCACCAGTTCATGCCCCACTCCAGCAGCGGGTAGGCGTGGTCGGCCGGGAGTGGCTTGAACGGGGCCTGGCCGTCGTGCCAGAAGTTGCATTGCGGCCGATACCAGCGGCGCGGGCCGGACACCCGGTCGACACGAATGTGGAAATCACAAAAATCGTCATCCGCCGCCAGGGGGAAATCCGGGTAGAGAGCGGCCAGTCCGTGCAGCAGCGCTTCGTTGCGGCTGCGGATCAGGAAGACGAAGGGCCCGGTGCGCAATGCCAGGCCGCTTGCCAGGCGGCGGCGCAACTCCGTCCGGGAAAGCGCTCCCAGGATCAGCGCCATGCCACGAAGTCGATCTTCGCCAGCGCCGCGAGAATCACGTCCAGGTCGTCCTCGTGCAAGCCGCAAGCCTCGGCCAAGGCAGGCTCCTCCATCTCGCCGCGCTCCCGCAGGAAACCGAGGAGCGCCCCGGCGGCGTCCGCGAGACGGTGGGTGTCATTGGAAAGGGCGTGGTGGAAGACATATTCGCCGTCCCATTGGCGCCAGGCGAGGTCGGCCTGATCGGCAATGCGCCAGAAGCGGGACGGCTGTGCCATGGCGGAGCTTAAGCCAGGGTTTCGATGAGGATGTTGCGGTTGGTGTAAATGCACAGGTCCGCGGCGATGCCCAACGACTCGCGCACGATAGCTTCCGGAGCCAAATCGGTATGTTCCAGCAGGGCGCGTGCCGCCGACTGGGCGTAGGGGCCGCCGCTGCCGAT
>CAIXFP010000883.1 GCA_903918705.1 uncultured Pseudomonadota bacterium | reverse complement strand
GACTATCTGATCCGGCCGTTCGAGATGGCGACCCTGGAACTCACCGTGGCGCGCGCCCTGGCCATGCAGCAGGCGCAGCGGGAAAACCTGTTCCTGCGCGACGAGCTGCAACGTGGCTGGGGCGAATTCGTCGGCCAGGGGCCGGCCATGCAGGCCCTCTACCAGCTCATCCGTCAGGTGGCGCCGGCCCGCTCCAGCGTCTTCGTGGTGGGCGAAACCGGCACCGGCAAGGAACTGGTGGCTCGCGCCGTGCATCAGGAATCCGGCCGCGGCGGCCTGTTCGTGCCCATCAACTGCGCCGCCATTCCCGCCGATCTCCTGGAAAGCGAGCTGTTCGGCCATCGCAAGGGGGCTTTCACCGGGGCCGACCGCGACCGCATGGGCCGCTTCGAGGTGTCCAGCGGCGGCACCCTGTTCCTCGACGAAATCACCGAGATGCCCCTGGCGCTGCAAAGCAAGCTGTTGCGGGTGTTACAGGAGAACAGCGTCGAGCGTCTCGGCAGCCATGCCCCGGTGGACGTGGACCTGCGCGTGATCGCCGCCACCAACCGCGACCCGCAGCAGGCGGTGGCGGACGGCCAGTTGCGCGCCGACCTCTACTACCGCCTCAACGTCGTCCAGGTGGCGGTGCCGCCGCTGCGCGAGCGGCGCGAGGACATTCCCTTGCTGGCCGGTCATTTCCTGGAGCGCTATAGCCGCGAGATGGGCCGCGCCACCCCGCGCCTCACCGCGGCGGCCCTGGATCGCCTGGACGCCTACGCCTGGCCCGGTAACATCCGGGAACTGGAGAACATGATGGAGCGGGCGGTGGTCCTGGCTCGCGGCAGCGCCATCGACGTGGGCGACCTGCCGCGCGAGGTGGCGCTTCCCGGCCCGGCCGCCGCCACGCCCGCGCCGCCGGGCGACGCGCAAGGGAGCGACGACCTCGCCATGCAGCCCCAGGTGGACGCCCTGGAACAGCGCCTGATCCAGGCGGCCTTGCAGCGCAGCGGCGACAACAAGTCGCTGGCGGCGCGGCTGCTGGAAATCAGCGAGCGATCGCTTTGGTACAAGATCAAGAAGTACGGGCTGTAAAGACGCCCCGAAACAACAAGTACCCATAGGTTGGGCACGCTGCGCTTTGTCCAACCTACGACCGGAACAAGTTCATGAAACACGGGCTGAGAGGGGCCCGCAAGAATTGTCGCAGCGCAATTCTTGTCAACAGGAATTGCGTGACCCCAGCGCCGCGGACCTCCGGGACTTATTTTGGTTAATACATGGAATCAGTGGCTTGCGGTGTTTTTCTGATCTGGCATCGCACTTGCTAAATGGTTGCTGCGATTTTCCCGGGACAGTATCACGTGTCGCGTTGCGATGCGGTCGGTTCCACGCACAACCCTTTCCACCAGGAGCATTCCATGAAATTGATCCCCCTCTTGTCCCTGCTTGCCCTCAGCACCGCTGCCGGCGCGAGTGATTTCTACCTGCTCGGCGAATTCACCCACTCTAAGAACACCCTCGGCGGCAACGTCTTCGACTCCGCCCTGAGCAACGCCGGTGCCACCGGCCTGTCCAGCAGCGTCAAGGGCGGCAGCAATCAGGTCCGGCTGCAACTGGGCTACAAGGTCAATCCGAACTTCGCCCTGGAGGGCGGCTACATCGATTTCGGCAAGGCCAAGTATTCCTCCACCTATCTGACGCCGGCCGGTTCCGCCAGCGGCACGGTGAAGGCCGGCGGCCTGGACATCGCCGCCCTCGGCATCCTGCCGCTCAGCGACAGCTTCTCCGTGTTCGCCAAGGCCGGCCTGGTCGCCGCCCGGGTCAAAGCGGAACTGTCTTCCCCGCTGCTGAGCAACAGCGAGAAGAGCAACGTGGTGCGCCCGCTGTTGGGCCTCGGCGTCTCCTACAAGCTGAACGAAAGCATGGACCTGCGCGGTGAATACGAACACGTGAGCGGCCTCGGCAAAGCCTCCACCACCGGCAAGATGAACGACAACATGGTGTCCTTCGGCATGGCTTTCCACTTCTGAGCGCCGCGATCCCGGCCTGCCCCGCGGGGCAGGGTCGGGCGCGGGCGTAGTAACCTTGCATGACCCCGGGCCATGAAGCGGTTGGCACCCCCACCGTGACAGACCCGGCCTGATAGCAAGGAGACTGCCATGGCAGGTCAAAACGAAATCACCAACATGGCCCTGTTCTGCGATTTCGAGAACGTGGCCCTGGGGGTACGCGACGCCAACTACCCCCCGTTCGACATCCGCAAGGTGCTGGAACGCCTGTTGCTCAAGGGCAGCATCGTGGTCAAGAAGGCCTACTGCG
>CAIXFP010000882.1 GCA_903918705.1 uncultured Pseudomonadota bacterium | reverse complement strand
GGCGGTTGTTGTCGATGGCGTACTGGATGGCGCGGCGGATCAGGCGCTCGGAACCATCCACGGACACCGGCTTGATGCCGATGGCGGAGGATTCAGGAAATCTGATCTTCTTGACGCCCATCTCCTTTTGCAGGAATTCGATGACCTTCTTCACTTCGGCGGTACCCGCCTCCCATTCCACGCCGGCGTAGATGTCCTCGGTGTTCTCACGGAAGATGACCATGTCCACCCGCTCGGGATGCTTGACCGGGGAGGGCACGCCCTCGAACCAGCGCACCGGGCGCAGACAGACGTAGAGGTCCAGCAGCTGGCGCAAGGCCACGTTGAGGGAGCGGATGCCGCCGGAGGTGGGGGTGGTGAGCGGACCCTTGATGGAAACCACGTATTCGCGCACCGCCTGCACCGTCTCGTCGGGCAGCCAGCTATCGGCCCCGTAAAGTCGGGTGGATTTCTCTCCGGCAAACACTTCCATCCATTCGATCTTGCGCGCGCCACCATAGGCTTTTTCCACGGCTGCATCGAGCACCTGGCGCATGACCGGAGTGATGTCCACCCCGGTGCCATCCCCTTCGATGAAGGGGATAATCGGCCGCTGCGGCACGTTCAGGGATGCATCGGCATTGACGGTGATTTTCGCGCCCGCGGCGGGCACCTTGATATGGCTGCTCACGATAACTCCTGATTGAAGAAAAAGAATCCGATGCCTCGTCTCGTCCTGTTCAACAAACCTTACGGCGTTTTGAGTCAGTTCACCCCTGAAAATGGGCATCGCGGTTTGCGGGACTTCATCGATATACCCGGCGTCTATGCGGCTGGGCGGCTGGATGCGGATAGCGAGGGGTTGTTGATTCTAACCGACGATGGTGCACTACAGCATCGGCTTGCCGATCCCCGCCACAAGCTGCAGAAAATCTATTGGGCTCAGGTGGAAGGAGCACCCACCGAGGCTGACCTGGAACCGTTGCGCCACGCCATGAACCTGGGAGATTTCACCACTCGACCGGCCAAGGCGAGGCTGTTGGCCGAGCCGGCCGGACTGTGGCCACGCGACCCCCCCGTGCGGTTCCGCAAGGCCATACCCTCCACCTGGATAGAAATCATCCTGTGCGAAGGTAAGAACCGCCAGGTACGCCGCATGACTGCCAAGACCGGCTTTCCCACCCTGCGCCTGATCCGCGCGGCAATTGGCGACCACACCCTTGCCGGCTTGAAGCCTGGCGATGTCAGAATCGAGATGGTCTCGGGGCGGCTTTCAGTGGACGGCCGGGCAAGACAGGGGTGGGATCGAGGTCTGTGATGCATTCAGTGAGGCCAGGGCCCTTGTTTACTGATCCTGGCAAGGAATACCCGGCACTTGATCGGGAATGACTGGCCCGGCATGCGGGCGGCAGCACGGGGATCGACTGGGGTCGGGTCTGGGCGATAATGCCGCCTCCGCACGCGCCCGATTCAGACCCCTCTCACCATGCTGAACGCTCTCTGGACCGGTTTTTTTCTCACTGCCTTCGGCGCCGCAACGATGCGGTTTTTAGGGGGCGACCAGGCCATCTTCGCCACGGTCATGCTGGCCGCCTTCGCGGCCGCCAAGACCGCCTTCGAAGTGGCGCTAGGCCTGACCGGCGTCATGTGTTTGTGGCTGGGGGTGATGAAGATCGGCGAAAAGGCCGGTTTCCTGTCCCTCCTCGGGCGCTGGCTCGCGCCCCTGTTCGCGCGCCTGTTTCCCGGAGTGCCGCGCGGGCACCCGGCCCTGGGGTCCATCACCATGAATATGGCGGCGAATATCCTGGGCCTCGACAATGCCGCCACACCCATCGGCCTCAAGGCCATGCGCGAGTTGCAGGAACTCAACCCGGACAAGGATACCGCCAGCAATGCCCAGATCCTGTTTCTGGTGCTCAATGCTTCGTCGGTCACCCTGCTGCCGGTGACCATTTTCACTTACCGTGCCCAGATGGGCGCCCACGATCCCACCGATGTTTTCATACCCATCCTGATGGCCACCTACAGTTCGACACTGGCGGGCTTCCTGTTCGTCTCCGCGGTGCAGCGCCTGCGCCTGGATGCCGTGGTGCTGGCCTGGGTCGCCGGTATTACCGCCATGGTGGGCAGCCTGGCCTGGTATTTTGCGCATTTGCCCGCCGCCGCCATGACTGCCCAGTCCGCGCTGTTGAGCAATTTTCTGTTGCTGGCACTGCTGGTGATTTTTCTCATTGGTGCCTGGGTGAAGAAGGTGAATGCCTATGAGGCCTTCATCGAAGGCGCGAAGGAGGGCTTCACCACGGCGGTGACCATCATTCCCTATCTGGTGGCCATGCTGGTGGCCATCGCCATGCTGCGCGCCAGCGGCGCCTTGCCGGCTTTTGTCGCGGCGGCGCATGGCGGAGTAGTGGCCTTGGGTTTCGACGCGGCCTGGGTGGACGGCCTGCCCACCATGCTGATGAAGCCGTTATCCGGCTCCGGCGCGCGGGCGATGATGGTGGAAACGATGAGGGCATCCGGCG
>CAIXFP010000881.1 GCA_903918705.1 uncultured Pseudomonadota bacterium | reverse complement strand
ATGAAAAGTACGTCCGCGCCCGATTTCACAGCATCCATTTGTTATCTCCTGAAAAAACGGATAGACCGTAAGCAAAAGTTGTGCCTTATATTAGGGCGTCGTGCACTTATTTGTCGCAGAGACCCGAACATACCAGGGCAACCTGTTGATTATTTTAATAATTCATAAAGCAACAACGATGCTTGAATACCCCGCCCCCCCGCCCGCGCTGTAACTGTCTGGTGCAAAACCATAGGAGGACCAAAACAAAAACGCCCCTGTACGGGGCGTTTTTGCATCGATGGCACCATATTGGGGCGTCAAGTAATCTTCTGCTGCTCCTCTTCAATCCGGTCGAACTCTTCGTCCATGTCGCTGACGCTCATGGGCTGGTGCGGCGCCTCCTCCTCGGCCTTGGGCTTGTGGCGCACCATCCAGGTGGCGACGAGCACCCCCAATTCGAAGAGCAACCACAGCGGCACGGCCAGCATGATCTGCGACACCATGTCCGGCGGCGTGAAGATGGCGCCCACCACAAAGGCGCCGACGATCACATAAGGCCGCGCCTCCTTCAGTTGACGAATCTCAACTACTCCGGTGTAGGCCAGCACCACCACCACGATGGGCACTTCGAAGGTGATGCCGAAAGCCATGAACATGGTCATGACGAAATCGAGATATTTGTTGATGTCGGTCATCACCGCCACGCCTTGCGGAGCGATACCGACGATGAAGCCGAACACCACCGGGAACACCAGGAAGTAGGCAAACGACATGCGCAGACGAAAAGCAGCAGACTGGCCACCACCATGGGCACGATGAACTTCTTCTCGTGAGCGTAGAGGCCCGGTGCGATGAAGGACCAGATCTGGTAGAGGATGTAAGGCAGGGCGCCGAGAAAGGCCGTCATCATCGCCACCTTGATGGGCACGAAGAAGGGCGTGACCACTTCCGTGGCAATCATCTGGCCGCCCTTGGGCAGTTTCGCCAGCAGGGGATGCGCCAGCACGGCGTAAAGCTTGTTGGCGAAAGGGAAAAGGCAGATGAACAGGAGGATCCACGCGATCACCGAGCGCAACAGGCGATCTCGCAGCTCGATCAAATGGGAGATGAAGGTTTCGGTGCCGTCCATGAATTCGCTCAGGTTGCCGTGCCTTTGGCCTGGGCGGAACCAGGCAGCGTATCAGCCTCGGTGGAACCATCGAGGGCCGCCGGTTCTTCGGGAAAGGCTTCCGTGGAGGCCGCCGCCACGACAGCCGCCGCTTCCGCCGGCTTGGCCTCCGGTTCCCGGACGGAGCCGCCGCTGTCGGTGCCACTCATGGCTGCCATGGCCTTGCTGATCTGGGCGGTCTCCTGGGTCACGGCCTGCTCCACCTGGAGCACGGTCTCGTCTGCCTGGCGCGCGGTCTGGCTGGCAAGAATCTCGTAGCGCTGCGCGGTGTCCTTCATCTCCTGCTGCATCTTGCGGAGTTCTTCCAGTTTGATGTCGCGATCGATGTCCTGCTTGACCTGGGCCACGTAGCGGTTGAGTTTCCCCAGCCATTGCCCGGCGGTGCGGGCTACCTTGGGCAGTCGCTCGGGGCCCAGCACCACCAGGGCGACCACGCCGATCAACATGAGTTCGGAAAAGCTGACGTCGAACATGATTAGTCGAGAGTTGAGGGTAGAGAGTCGAGAGTCAAGCGTGGTGTGTCTCTCGACTCTCCACTCTCCACTCTCGTCTGCCTTTTCAGCTCTGCTGTTTCTCCTTCACTTCGCCCTCGATGGTGGTGCCGTGGGTCTCGCCCTGGCGCGGCAGTTCGGTGGGCTTCTTCGCCTCTTCGTTCATCGCGTCCTTGAAGTTCTTGACCGCGCCGCCGAGGTCGCTACCGATGTTGCGCAACTTCTTGGTGCCGAAAACCAACATGACGATGACCAGAACGATCAACCAGTGCCAAATGCTGAAAGAGCCCATTTCTATCTCCTGTGTTGCGGGTGAAGTGGCGCCGGATTTGCCGCCGCCGTGTGTCGGACTACATCGGACGCGGCTTGTTGCCACCGAGGATGTGGACATGCAGGTGGAACACTTCCTGGCCGCCTCCCGCTCCGGTGTTGATGATGGTGCGAAAGCCGTCGTCCAGCCCCTGTTCCTTCGCCAGAATCGGCGCCAGCAGCAGGATGCGGCCAAGCAAAGCTTCGTGGCGGGCGTGGGCATCGAACAAGGAGACGACATGTTCCTTGGGGATGATCATGAAATGCACCGGGGCAGCGGGGTGTATATCGTGGAAAGCGATGACTTCAGCATCCTCGTATACCTTCTTGCAGGGAATCTCCCCCGCCGCGATCTTGCAGAAAATACAGTTGTCGCTCATGCGTGGTCCTTACGCGCGGCTTTTTCAGCCAGACCCGACAGTCCTTCACGCCGGGCCAGTTCATTGAGGATTTCATCTGGATGGATACCCTGCTGAGCCAGCAGAACCAGGGAATGAAACCACAGGTCGGCGGTTTCATAGACGACTTTCTCGCGCACCCCATCCTTGGCCGCCATGATGGTTTCCGCCGCTTCCTCCGCCACCTTCTTCAGGATCGCGTCGAGTCCCTTGGCATAAAGCTTGGCCACGTAGGACGAATTCGGATCGGCCTGCTTGCGGGCTTCCAGTGTGTCCGCGAGGCGATCAAGAATGTCCGAGCTCATTTCTTGTAGATCTCATGCGGGTCTTTCAGCACCGGGTCCACCGCCAGCCACTTGCCTTTTTCCAGCTTCT
>CAIXFP010000880.1 GCA_903918705.1 uncultured Pseudomonadota bacterium | reverse complement strand
GTCATAGAGGGTGGTCGCCCCCGATTTCTCGATGTCGCTACGCGTGTGGATTTCGGAGGCATAGGTGGCCAGCACGTCGGGCGTGGGAATCCGGGTCGCGGTGACCAGGATGGCGTCCAGGGTGGGAATGTCGTCCGCCAGGGCGGGAAGGGCGAACAGGCCGGCGACGAAGGCGGCCAGGTGGGTGCGCTGCATTTGGAATGGCTCCGTATCGATCCCGGCGACCCCGCCGGGAGTTCTCGAAAACGCGGGCCGAAACAGGCTGGGGTGGAGGACCAACCGAGTTCCCTCACCCCGGCCCTCTCCCGGAAGGAGAGGGAGGAATAGTGCCGCCCGCCGCGGCCCGCGTACCTGCTTCGGGCCGGTCTCCGGGCTCGCGCATCAAGTCGTTCGCCTTCCCGTTCCAGGAACAGTGGCGTGGTGAACGACCGTTGAGCGCTTACCGTTGCGGGGGCAGCACAGGCTTTGGGGAGGAATCCCGCACCTGTTTCCCGTTTCACTCGCCCTGCGGCGAGCACCAGAAGCGGGCGGCAGTGTAGGCGATGCGGCGCAAGAGAACCATTACCCCAAAGGGATAAGGGTCAGTCGTAATGGCCGCCGGATTTCAGGCTTTGCTGAATGTCGGCCAGGCTGGCCGCTGCGTCCAGGGCGCAGAAATAGTGGTTGTACAACTCATTGCGGTAGTCGTTGCCGCTGCGCACCGTGATCGCATCCCAGCGGGCATAGCGGTTGCGCGACCAGGTGCCGCCGCCGTGGCCGTCGTCGTGACCGAAGGCGTAGAGCTTGCGCTCGCCGGTGGCGCAGCGGATGCCCTCGAAATTCACGGTCCGGGCTCCACTCGGGCTCTCCACCACCATGCTGTAGCGCACCACGCCATCCGTTCCCACCGAGACGGATGGGTAATCGACATAGAAATGGTTGCTGGAGCGGGCGCCGAGGACGATGGGGATGAAGTGCTCCGGCTTCGGATAGGCGGGCAATTGCTGCCGCACTTCCTGCCACTTGGCGCTGTCGTCGAACTTGTCCTCGAACCGGTTCCAGACGTCGCTGTTGTCCCAGGTCTTGGGATCATCGGCGTGGGCAGCCAGGGCACACAAGGCCAGGAGTAGCGGGAGGGTGAGGCGCATGTCGGTTTCCAATCGGGGTCCGGGACGAGGCGCCCATGATAACGCGCCGCGCTCGGCAAGCTGGAACCAAGCCGGGTGGCGGGCCGCGCCCCCGCCATCCAGCCGTAAAGGCATAATGCCGCGACCCCCGCCGACTGGAGCCCATACGTGAAACCCATCGCCATTTTTCGTCACGCCCCCCATGAAGGCCCTGGCCACTTCGCCACGTTCTGCGACAGCCACGGCCTGCCCCGGGAACTGATCGCCATCGATGCCGGCGCCCCCCTGCCCGCTTCCCCGGACGCCTATTCCGGCCTGGTGTTCATGGGGGGGCCGATGAGCGTGAACGACGACCTGCCCTGGATCGCCCCGGTGCTGGAACTGATCCGTGCCGCGGCGGCTGCGGGCATCCCGGTGCTGGGCCACTGTCTCGGCGGGCAACTGATGGCCCGCGCCCTGGGCGGTTCGGTGGGACGCAATCCGGTCAAGGAAATCGGCTGGGGCAGCGCGCGGGTGCTGGACACGGCCACCGCCGCCGATTGGTTCGGGGCGGTGAAGTCGTTCGCGGCCTTCCATTGGCATGGCGAGACCTTCACGCCGCCGCCCGGCGCGGAACGCATCCTGGAAAGCGCCTGGTGCGCCAACCAGGCCTTCGTCCTGGGCCCGAACCTGGCCCTGCAATGCCACGTGGAGATGACCGAGGCCATGATCGCATCCTGGTGCGACGTGGGGGGCGAGGAAATCGCTGCGGCCAGCGCCAGCCCCGGGGTCCAGACACCGCGCCAGATTCAGGCGCTGAACGAAACCAATCTGCCGGTTATGCGGGCGGTGGCGGATCGACTCTACGGGCATTGGGCCCAGGGCTTGCGGCGGTGAGCCGGGACATCATCACCCTGCCGCATCTGCGTACCCTGATCGGCCTCAAGGTACGTCATCAGGGCGCGGTCTGCGTGGTGGTGGAAGTGCTGGAATCGCCCTGCGCCCTGGTGCTGGAACCCCAGGTTCCCGCCGCCATGATGGTCGACATGCATGGGCGCCCCTGGGAGTACGGGCAGGAACACCGCGTCGTGCCGGTACTGAATGAAGATCGCACCGAGTTGCATGAGGCCTTGCTGGATTTGGAAATCCTGGATTGACGGTTCCGGCCGCGGGCGGCAGGATGCCGCGACTAAAAATATTTGAGGAAATCGTCATGCAGCTTGCTTGCCCCCCGCTGACCGCGACCGGTCGTGGCGCGCCCGACCCGGCATCGAGCCGCTGATCCGATGCCGACGCGCTCCAACCACCAGAACGGGCGTTGCCTTCGCTCCGCGCAGGTGCCGGTCATCGCCGGATTCGGCATCATGATCCTGCTGCTGCTCGGGGTGGCGGCGATAGGGGTCTCGCACATCCGCATCCTCAGTGAGCAACTCACGGCCATCGTGGCGGAACGCAATCTGAAATCCGAACTGGCGGCGTCGATGAAGTCGCTGCACGAGTCCCGTTACCAGAGCATTCTGCTGGCCAGCAGTCTGGCCGACCCCTTCGACCGCGATGAGCAGCAAATGCAGTTCTCCGCCCTGGCGCGCGACTTCATCGCCCTGCGCGACCGCTTCCTGGCCTTGCCGCTGGATGCCGCGGAATGGGCCGCCTGGGATGGCGTGCGCCGGGAATTGCCCCTGGTCGAACGGGATGCCAACGCGGCTTTCGACCTGATCCAGGCGGGCCACGATGCCCAGGCCCGGGAGTTGATCCGGCGGGTGCTCAAGCCGCGCCAGTTGCGCATGATGGCGCAGTGGGACCACCTGGTGGAGATGCAGCGGGAGAAGAATGCCCAGGCCGTCACCGAGGCCAGGGCAGTCAGCGCCCAGGCGCGCGCCCTGGTGCTGGGGCTGTCCGGGGCGGCGCTGCTGGTGGCCATCGGGGTGGCGCTCCTGGTGATCCGCGTCAGCCGGCGCATGGAGGCGGAGCTGTTCCAGGAACGCGAGCGCGCGCTGGTGACCCTTAACGCCCTGGGCGACGCGGTGATCCGCTTCGACCGGGAGCGCCATGTCAACTACCTGAACCCGGCCGCCGAGAGCCTGCTCGGCATGGATCAGGAGCAGGCCGCGACCCTGCCGGCCGGCGAGGTTGTCCGCCTGTTCGAGCGGGACAGCCGCGCCGACATCACCGCCACCGTGATCGACGAAGCGCTCAAGGGCATAGCCTGCGTCCTGCCGCCGAGCGCCAGCCTGCTCTCGGCCCAGGGCATGGAATACGAGGTCGAGGGCAAATGTTCCTGCATCCATGCCCCGGACTGCACCACCATCGGCGGTGTCCTGGTGATCAGCGACGTCAGCGAAGCCCGGGAACTGCAACGAAAATTGCTCTGGCATTCTGACCATGACGTGCTCACGGGCCTGGCCAACCGTTATGCCTTCGAGGAACGCCTGGCCCAGGCCCTGGGCGGCAAGCGCGCCACGGAATCGCGCGCCACCCTGCTGATCGTCAGCCTGGCCCAGCTTAAGCAGGTGCGCGAGCAGGCCGGCCATGCCTGTAGCGACGACATGGTTTCCCGTCTGTCGAGTCTCATCGAACTGCGGGTGCGGGACACGGATTTCCTGGCGCGGCTGGGGGAAGACGAATTCGGCATGCTGTTGCAGTCCTGTCCGGAGGACATGGCCGAACGCATTGCCCTGCAGATACGCGACAACGTGCTCGGCTTCCGCGAAGCCTGGCAGGGCAAGGAATACCAGGTGGGGGTGCATGTCGGCGTCCTGCACCTGGCCGACGAATCCCTGGAAGCCAGCCTGGCGGCGGCCTACTCGGCGCTGCACGAAGCGGAAACCCGGGGGCCGGGCAGCGTGGTGGTGCGGGGTGCCTGGGATGGCGGCGGCCAGATATTCAGCGCGCTTTGAAGCACGGTTGGAGCAGACCATGAACATACTTGCCGGTGATATCGGCGGCACCCATAGCCGCCTGGCGTTGATCCAGGTGGAGGGCGCCGGGGTGCGCATTGAAAAGGTGGAGCGTGTCCTCAACGCCGGCCGCGCCGGCGTGGATGCCCTGATCGCCGACTTCCTCGCCGCCGCCGGAAGCCACGCCGATGCCGCCTGCCTGGCGGTGGCGGGCCCCACCGACGGGCATAGCGCGCAATTCACCAACCTGCCCTGGCGCATCGACGCCGCGGCCCTGAGCCAGCGCTTCGGACTGCCGTTCCGCCTGGTCAACGATTTCGCCGCCGTGGGCTGGGGCCTCAACGCCCTGCAACACGCCGATGTCGCCATCCTGCAAGCCGGACTGCCGCGGGAGAACGCCCCCCGGGTCGCCCTGGGCGCGGGAACCGGCCTGGGCGTCACGCTCTGCGTCCCAAGGCGGGGATGGCACCACCCCATCGATTCCGAAGGCGGCCACATGGGCTTCGCCCCCACCGACCCG
Source organism: uncultured Pseudomonadota bacterium (assembly GCA_903918705.1). Taxonomy (GTDB): domain Bacteria; phylum Pseudomonadota; class Gammaproteobacteria; order Burkholderiales; family Thiobacillaceae; genus PFJX01. Next base: position 1,145 of record CAIXFP010000880.1, on the reverse strand, counting down.
GAACAGGATCGCCTGCTCGCCTTCCTGCGCGACGCCCACGGCCGGGTTTCCGTGGAACGCCTGCTGTCCGGGCCGGGCCTGGTGAATGTCTATCGCTTCTGCCTGTTCGAGGCGGGACGGCCAGAAGCGGGCGATCGCCTGCTCGCCGACGCGGACGCGCCCCGCGCCGTCAGCGTGGCGGGGCAGGCGGAGACGGACCCCGAGGCCGCCCACGCCCTGCGCCTGTTCGCCGCCATCTACGGCCAGGTGGCGGGCGACCTGGCCCTCATCGCCCGAGCCGAGGCCGGGATCTACCTGGCCGGCGGCATCGCCCCGCAACTGCTGGCGGTGCTGCAGGAGGGGGAGTTCATCGCCGGCTTCCGCGCCAAGGGGCGCTTCTCCGACTGGATGGAACAGGTGCCGGTCCGCGTCATCCTGGACCCCGACGTCGGCCTCAAGGGTGCGGCCCTCGCCGCCACCCTGGCCTGAGAGCGGGCCCACTGGGCGGCACCCATGAGGTAGCGCCCGCATACGCCTTCCGTCCATGCGCCACCACACCACATTCCGCCAACTGGAAATCTTCGAAGCCATCGCCCGCCTGGGCAGCTTCACCCGCGCCGCCGAGGAGCTCTACCTCACCCAACCCACCGTCTCCATGCAGATGAAAAAGCTCACCGACACCGTGGGCGCGCCCCTGGTGGAGCAGGTAGGCAAGAAGGTGCTGCTGACCGAGGACGGTCGCCAACTGGCCCAGGCGACCCGGGAAATCTTCGCCGTGCTCGACCACTACACCATGTCGGTGGCGGAACGGCAGGGGCTGAAGAAGGGGCGGCTGAAACTCATGGCCGTCACCACCGCTTCCTACTTCGCGCCGCGCCTCCTGGGCGAATTCGCCAAGCTGCACCCCGGCATCGAGGTCAGCCTGCGGGTCACCAACAAGGAACAGGTGCTGGCCAGCATGGCCGACAACCTGGACGACCTTTACCTGGTGGGCCAGCCGCCCGAGGGCATCGAGGTGGTCAGCATCCCGATCATGGACAACCCCATCGTCGTTCTCGCCGCGCCGGGCCACCCGTTGGCGCGGGAACGGCGCATTCCCCTGGCGCGTCTGGCACGGGAACCCTGGGTCATGCGCGAAGCCGGCTCCGGCACCCGCAAGGCCATCG
>CAIXFP010000879.1 GCA_903918705.1 uncultured Pseudomonadota bacterium | reverse complement strand
GGTGGTGAGCGCCGCGCCGACCTCGGTGAAACCGGGCGGCACCTCGACCATTTCCGCCTACGTGGTGGATGCCAGCTCGAACCCGGTGTCGGGGGAGACGGTGACCTTCTCCATCACGGTGAAGAACAGCGGATTGCCGACCCTGGCGACGACGACGGCGGTGACCAACGCCAACGGCCTGGCGACGGTGATCTATGCGGCGGGTACCGCTGCGGGGACGGACACGGTCAACGCGGTTGCCGGCAACGGTAAATCAGGCGGCGTCGACATCAATGTGAGCGCGAACAACGCCGTGGTCGGTTCCGTGACGGTCACCAGCAACAGCGCGACGATTCCCGTATATGGCCAAACCCAGGTTCAGGCCACGGTCCGCGACAACGCCAACCAGTTGCTTCCTGGCGCAACGGTCACCTTCCTCAGCAGCGACAACGGCAGTGTCGATGGCACGACCATGACGCCGACGACCACCACGACCGACGCCAACGGCGTCGCCCGGGCCACCCTGACGGCGGGCAGCCATGTATTGACCGATACCATCACGGCCACGGCCAACGGCATCAGCGGTAGCGCGCAGATCAGATTTAGCGCCGGCACGGCCAATGCGGTCAGCTTGAACGCCGCGCCCAGCACACTCGGCCCTCTCGGCACATCTACCGTAACGGTGGCTGTGACGGACAGCAGCGGCAATGCGGTAGTCAACGAACCCGTTACCCTCTCGCTAGCCATGCATGGCAGTGGTAACCCGAGCTTGTCTGCAACAACCGGTGTGACGGATTTGAATGGCCTACTCCGATTAACCTACACCGCTGGCGCCACCGATAACAGCGCCGATCAGATCAAGGCCGTGGTCAGCACAGGTTTTTCAGCAACGCAAAACATCACGGTGAAAGGTGATACGCCGACAGTAGGATCAGTGACCGCGACGGCAAACAACACTAGCGTGCCGATAGGCGGAAGCACGGTAATCCGGGCCTTGGTGCAGACTCCTCCGTCTCCTGGCGCGGCTCCGATGCCCGTACCCGGTATCACAGTCAGTTTCGAGATCCGCAGCAGTACTGGCGGTACATCTCTAGCCACTTTGTCAGCTCTCAGCGCTGTGACCGATCCGACTGGTATTGCCAGCGTCACGCTGACCGGATCACCAGACATGCCAGCTCAGGCGGTGCGGGTCACTGCTTCCGTCAGTGGGTTTGCGAGTGCGGCCACGGTCAATTTCATACCCGGTGTGCCTGCTTCGTGGAGTGTCACGGCGATTCCCGATAAAGTGAAACCCAACGGCACTTCCACTTTGCTCGTTGCAGTCGCTGATGCAAAAGGTAATCCGGTTGCTGGTGAAGCGGTGACCTTGTCGATCGTTCGCACTAATGGTGGACTCTCACCCAGTGGTGCGTCCTACCTGGTGGATCCGCCTGCTTCCTGCATTAGCCTGCCGTGCGGTACCCCCTATACCGGTCCCGTACTGGTGACTACCGATGCCAATGGCTTGTATAAATTGAATTACGTTGCCGGGGCGAATAACGGCACAGACACCATCCACGCCGTCACCAGCAATGGGCTTATTATCAACAAAGACATTCCGATCATCGTTGACAGCAGCACCCAGGCGATCGGCTCGGTCACCACGACGGCGACCAGCAACAGCATTCCCGTCTCCACAGGCAGCACCGTGATCCGGACGGTGGTCAGGGACACCAGCGGCGTGGCGGTGACAGGCGCGACGGTGCAGTTCACCAGCACCTCGGGCAGCCTGTCCGCCAGCAGCGCCCAGACGGATGCAAGCGGCACGGCCACGGTCAATCTGGCCGCGGGCAGCAAGGTGCTGACGGCGCGGGTGGATGCCTCGATCTCGGGCTACACCAGTTCCACCCAGGTCGCCTTCACGGCGGGGGCGCCCAATACGGTGGTGATGAGCGCATCGCCGACTTCGGTGAAGCCGAGTGGCACCTCGTCCATCTCCGCCTATGTGGTGGACGCGGATCTCAACCCGGTGGCCGGCGACACGGTCACGTTCGCGATCACGGCGCGGAACAGTGGCCAGCCCAGTTTGGTCACGACCACGGCGGTGACCAATGCCAGCGGCCTGGCGACGGTGACCTATACGGCGGGTAGCGGGAGCGGCATCGATTCGGTGAACGCCACCACCAGCAACGGCAAGACGGCCAGTGCGGCCGCCACGGTTAACGTGAGCCAGAGTAACCAGGTGGTGGGCACGGTGACGGTGACGAGCGCCAACGCGACCATCCCGGTGACCGGCAGCACGGTGGTGCGGGCCACGGTCCTGGATACCAGCAACCAGCCCATACCCGGAACCACGGTCACATTCAACAGCAGCGCCGGCACCTTCAACCCGACCAGCGCCGTGACCGACGCCAACGGCATCGCCCAGGCGACGCTGACCGCGGGCAGCACCATCCTGACGGCAAACGTCACCGCCTCCAGCGGCGGCGTGATGAGCAGCACCCAGGTCGGCTTCACTTCCGGCGCCGCCTCGGCGGTGAGCGTCACGCCCTCGCCCAATAGCGTGAAACATGGCGGCACCTCGACGGTGACGATTGCCGTGGTGGATGCCAGCGGCAACCCCGTTGCCAACGAGCCGGTCGCCCTCTCGCTTCCCGCTCCGGGTAGTGGGGTGCCGGCGCTCAACGTCTACTCCGGAACCACCAACGCCGGGGGATTCCTGCTGGTGACCTATACCGCCGGCGCCAACGACGGCACCGACAGCGTCAAGGCGGTGGCCAGCACCGGCGCCAATAGCAGCGCCAACATCACCGTGAGCAACAGCAGTTCGGTGGTGGGTACCGTGACCCTGGTGGCGGCCAATTCCAGCATCCTGGTGAGCACGAATACCGCGCTCACCGCCACGGTGCTGGATACCAATGGCCAGCCCATCGCCAACGCCACGGTCAACTTCACCAGCAACGGCGGCACCCTGTCCGCCGCGTCGGGCACGACCAACGCCAGCGGCGTGGCCACCGTGACCCTGACGGCGGGAACCGCCGCCCAGGTCGCCACGGTGCGGGCCGCGGCCAGCAACGTCAGCGGCAGCGCCACGGTCACCTTCCTGCCGGGCGCCGCCAGCGCGGTTTCCGTCAGCCCCTCGCCCAACGCGGTCAAGCCCGGCGGCAGTTCCATCGTCACCGTGGCGGTGACGGATGGGGACGGCAATCCGGTGGCGAACGAGCCGGTCACCCTGGCTTTCAGCGCGACGGCCAGCGGCACGCCGAGCCTGAGCGCGACTTCGGGCACCACCAACGCCATGGGCCTGCTGGTGGTCAGCTACACGGCGGGGTCGGGCTCCGGCAACGACACCATCCGAGCCCGCGTCAGCACGGGCGCGACCGCGACAGGGACGATCTCGGTCAGCGTCAACGCCACCGTGATCGGCTCGGTCACCGCCACGGCGAACAGCGGCAGCATCCCGGTCGGGGGCAATACCACGATACGCGCCGTGGTGAAGGACACCAACGGACTGGCGGTGTCGGGCCAGACGGTTACCTTCACCACCACGGCCGGCATTCTGAGCGCTGTGACGACTACCGATGCCAACGGTATCGCCACGGCCACCCTGACCGCGGGCACCTATGTCTCGTCGGCGAACGTGACGGCCACGATTTCCGGCTTCAGCAGCACGGCGACGGTGGCTTTCACCGCCGGGCTGCCGCACACGGTGACCCTGGGCGCCGCGCCTTCCTCGGTGAAGCCCGGCGGCACTTCGAGCATCAGCGCCTACGTGACTGATGCGAACGGCAACCCGGTTTCCGGCAATACGGTCACCTTCTCGATCACGACCAATGGGAGCGGCCAGCCGAATGGCAGCCAGCCGATGTTGACCACCTACACGGCGGTGACCGGCAACAATGGCCTGGCCAGCGTGACCTACACGGCGGGTTCCGGTAGCGGCAGCGACGCGGTGGGCGCCACCAGCAGCAATGGCATCGTCGCCACGCCGGTGTCGATCACCGTGGCTCCCAACACCATCGTCGTGTCCAGCATCAGCCTGATCAGCGGGGCCACCACCCTGCCGGCCGACGGCACCAGCACCACCACCCTGCGGGCGACGGTGCTGAGCGGGTCCACGCCCGCGGCCGGCGTGACCGTCACTTTCCTGACCAGCGGCGGCGCCCTGAGCGGAGGCAATCTCACTGCCACCAGTTCCACGACCGACAGCAACGGCTACGCCCAGGTGACCCTGACCAGCCCGACCCTGACCGGCGCGGTCACGGTTACCGCCTCGGCTTCGGGATTCGTCGCCAGCCAGAGCGTGACCATCGTCGCCGGCCAGCCGGACAGCAGCCATACCCTGCTCACGGCCAGCCCCGCGTCGGTCAATGCCGGCGGCCTCTCGACACTGACTGCCATCGTGCTGGATGCCCACCAAAACCCGGTTGCCGGGCAGACGGTGACGTACACCATCACCAACACGCCGGTCTACGGCAGCCTTTCCAGCGTCACCGCGGTGACCAATGGCAACGGCATCGCCTCCGTCACCTACACCGGCGGCAACAGCCTGGGCACGGACACCATCCAGGCGGCCCTGGTGGGCGGCATCGCCAAGACGGCGAGCGTGACTGTGGCCGGGGGGACGCTGACTTCCCTGTCCATCGCCACCTCCACCACCACGGTGAAGTCGGACAACAGCCAGCTCGCCACCATCACGGTGACGGCCCTGTCCTCCCAGAAGGTTGTGTTGCCGGGCATCACCGTCAACTTCTCGGCCAACGGCGGCCAGTTGACCACCAACCAGGTGGTCACCGGCGCCAATGGCCAGGCCCAGGTGATGTTGAGTTCCGGCACCCTGGACAAGAGCAACCGCATCGTGACGGTCACCGCCGCCGCGACCGGCGCGACCTCGGTGATGATCCCGATCCAGGTGGTGAAGTCCACCGTGAGCCTGTCCACCTCGGCCAGTACCCTCACCGCGGGCGGCGCCACGGCCACCATCACGGTCACGGCGCAGGATGCGGGAGGCGTGGGTGTCTACAACGTGCCGATCACCCTGGCGGCCAGCGGCACCGGCACCATCACGCCGGCGGTCCTGAGCGGCACCACCGATGTGAACGGCCAGTTCACGACCACCGTGTCGGCGCTGCCCGGCGCCACCACGGGGGCCGCCACCCTGACCGCGACCGCCCTGGGCGCCACGGCCACCCAGGCGTTTACCGTCCTGCCTAGCAGCACCTTCGCCATCAGTTCGATCGGCTACACGATCAACAACGTTCCCGTGGCGGGTAGTAACAATGACGTCACGACAGGCACCTCCAGCCTGCATACCGGCGCCACCAACTACCTGACCTTCCACATCACGGCACCGACACAGCTCAGCGTCCGCTTCGCCACGACCGTAGGCAGTTGGAGTACTTGTGGTGTCGCGCCCAATCCGGCGGCTGATCCCTCGACCTTTACCGTCGCGGTGGTGGGCCAGGCGGCCTGCGCGCAGCTCGCTTCCACGAGTTCGGGCACCGCTTCCGTGCAGATCGACGGCTTCGATGGCGCCGGGGCCACGGGCAATATCACCGGCACGCGCACCCAGACCGTGTACATGACCGCGACGACGGCGGCGAGCATCTATCTCCAGGCTTCCGCCACCAATATCCAGCCGAGTTCGGGGGGTACCACCCATACCCTGACCGTGAGCGCCACGGTGGTGGATGCCAGCGGCCAGCCTGTGGGTAATGTGCCGGTGGCGTTCTCCCTGCTCAACACGACGGGGGGCGGCGAGACCATCGCGCCGGCGATCAAGTCCACCTCCAACGGCACCAATTCGCCGGATCCGTTGGGCCAGGCCCGGGTCACCTTCACCTCCGGTTCCCTGCCTTCCGGCCAATCGGGTTCCAGCGTGCAGGTCCAGGCCAAGGCCTTGTCGGGGGGCAACCCGGTGTCGAACACCGTCAACATTGTCATCGGCGGCACGGCGGGCTCGGTGGTGATCGGCGAGTCCACCCAGGTCTCGAAGGATTCCACCGGCACCGTGTATACCCTGCCGATGACGGTGGTGGTGGCCGATTCCAACGGCAACCCGGTGCCCGCCGGCACGGTGGTGAGCCTGAGCGTGTGGCCGACCTACTACGCCCCGGGCGTGTGGACCCCGAATGCCGGCAAGACCATCTGTGCGCCGACGGCAAGCGACGGCACCGCCCTGGTCTATTACCGCAACGAGGACATCAACGAGAACCTGATCCTGGATACTTACCAGGTAGGGGATCCCAACTATGCCGCCACCTGTAACGCAGCCGGAGACCGCCTCAAAGGCCCCAGCGAGGACACCAACTGCGATGGCAGCCTTACGCCGTCAAACTCGGCGGGCGGCACGCTGCCCTCCTCGGTGGTGACGGACGCCAACGGCGTGGCCAGCTTCAACCTGAGCTATCTGGTGCAGTCCGCCGCCTGGGTCCGGGTCCGGATCCGGGCCACCACCCTGGTGCAGGGCAGTCAAACCTCCACCGAGGTCAACTTCGGCCTGCCTTACGCAGTGTCTGACGCGGTCCCGGTCAGCGGCGTCTGTATCCTGCCGAACTCGCCCTACCAGTGACGTAACGGGCTGTCGGGCGGGCATCGTTGTGATGGCAAGCCAACGTCTCCTCCGGGAGACGTTGGCTTTTCCGGCGCCATCGCCGCGTGGTGTCGGCCAATGGGAGCGGCCTCCCGGCCGCGAGCATGGCGTGCCGCGGAAACGATGCGCCTTGTGGCCACCCTACGGGGCGGTTGCGGCCGGGAGGCCGCTCCCACGGGGCTGAACCTTTTTTCAACCGGCGTTCCGGCTGATGCCGAACGCCACCGATCGAGAGATGAAACATGATGAAAACGACGCTATTGCTCATCACCCTGGCCCTGGCCCTGAGCGCCTGCGGCAAGTCGGACAAGGAAGCACAGCAGCAGGATCAGTTGAAGATGCAGGCCGACAAGGCGCGCATGGAGTTGCAGGAGAAGGCGGACGCCCTGGCCCGCAACCCGCCGCCGGAACTGGTCAAGGCGGCCAAGGAACAGGCCGCCGCCCAGGCCGCGAAAGCCAAAAAGTAGGAGCGGCCTCCCGGCCGCGCCCGCGTAACCGCACCGGCGGGGTG
>CAIXFP010000878.1 GCA_903918705.1 uncultured Pseudomonadota bacterium | reverse complement strand
GCGAAATCGCCGGACGCCATCGCGGTGTACAAGGTGGAGCCCTACTTCATGACGACGGACGTCTACGCCGTCTCCCCCCACACCGGACGCGGCGGCTGGATCTGGTACACCGGCTCAGCCGGCTGGATGTACCGGCTGATACTGGAATCGCTGCTGAGATTGCGCCTGGAAGTGGACCGGCTCCATGTAGAACCCTGCCTGCTCGTCCACTGGCCGGGGTTCACGGTGCATTACCGTTTCCGCGAGACGGTCTATCACATCAGCGTGGTGCGAGGCGGTTCGCTCGGACTGACGGTCGACGGCGTCGAGCAGGGCGGCATGGTGATCGCGCTGGTGGACGACCGGCGGGAACACACGGTGGTGGTGAATGTCGCTTGATGCCACCCAACCTGGACATCCACTATTGATGCAATAGTCGAGGCACTGTCCTAGCAAAGGCCCGCCGGGCGGAAACTTTAGGCGATGCTCAGGGAATTCGGAGTTCCTTCCCGATCGACAACCGTGTCAACTTGCTCAGCGCCATTTATCCCCCGTTTTCGTCGTTTCGTCGCATCCCGCTTTGCGTCCGGGTCGGGCATGGATAGGCTGCGCGGCAATCCGTTACGAGACCCGAACATGACTCCGACCTCCCCTCCCCTGGTACGCCTTACAGAGGTCAAGCGCCGATTTCACCTGGGCGCGACCGTGGTGGACGCCCTCGCCGGGGTGTCCCTGGACATCCATGCCGGCGAGTTCCTCGCGGTGTGGGGGCCGTCCGGCAGCGGCAAGTCCACCCTGATGAACGTGCTGGGTCTGATCGACGCCCCCAGTTCCGGCCAGGTGTGGTTCGACGGCGCCGATGCGGGCGCGCTGCCGGACGACGCCCTCACCGATTTTCGCGGCGGCCGCATCGGCTTCGTGTTCCAGAGTTTCAACCTGGTGCCGGTGCTCTCGGCCCGGGAGAACGTGATGCTGCCCCTGCAAATCCAGGGCGTGGCCCCCGCCACGGCGCGGCAGCGGGCGGAGCAGGCCCTCACGGAAATGGGACTGGAACGCTTCATGGCCTCGCGCCCGGACCAGCTATCCGGCGGTCAGCGGCAGCGGGTGGCCATCGCCCGCGCCCTGGGCGTCAGGCCGCGCCTGGTGATCGCCGACGAGCCCACCGCCAACCTGGATTCCGAGAACAGCCGCATGGTGGTGGACCTGATGCGCCAGATGAACCGCGCCCACGGCGTCACCTGCGTCTTCACCACCCATGACCCGCGCCTGCTGGAACACGTGGACCGCAAGATCCTGCTGCGCGACGGGCGCATCGCTTCCGACGAGGTGATGCAATGAAGGCCACTGCTTTTGCCGCCCTGGCCCTGCGCGGCCTGCTGCGCAACCGCCGCCGCGCCCTGGTGACCCTGGCCGCCATCGCCCTGGGCTTCGCCGCCATCGCCCTGTTCGCCGGCTACACCCACAATATTTATCGCGGCCTCGCGCTACAGGCCATCCACGGCGAGCTGCTGGGCCATCTGACCCTCTCGAAACGCGGCATGAGCCGGGAAGGCAAGCTGGAGCCGGAACGCTATCTGCTGACCGCCGGGGAAATCGCCCGCATCGGCGAGCTGCTCCGCCACGAGCCGGACATCCGCCTGGTGGCGCCGCGACTGACGCTCTCCGGCATCGTTTCCAACGGCCGCGCCAGCACCATCTTCATCGCCGAAGGGATCGAGCCGGCCGCCGCGCGAGCCTTGCAGGAAGGCATGCGCAAAGAAATGACGGCGGCACAGTTGGCCGCCCACGACGGCGTGCGTGCTCTGGACGAAGACAAGGCCGATCACGTCGTTTTCGCCAGCGGCCTGGCGGAAATCCTGCATCTCAAGCCCGGCTCCCAGGCGGCGCTGCTCTCCAACACCCTGGGCGGCCAGGCCAACGCCCTGGATGTGACGGTGGCCGGCGTCTTCAACACCGGCAACGCCGGCAGCAACGACCTGGCCGCCTACATGCCCCTGGAACTGGTGCGCAACCTCTACGACGCCGGCGGCCGCGCCGACCGTCTCACCCTGTTGCTGGACGACGTCGCCCATACCGAGGCGGTGCGGACGCGCTTGCTGGCCACGTGCAAGCGCGCCGGCCTGGACCTGGAAATCCGCACCTGGGACGAGCAATCCGCCTTCTACAACCAGGTGCACGGCATGTTCGACATGATCTTCGGCTTCATCTTTTGCATCGTCCTGACCGTGGTCGTGATGAGCGTGGCCAATTCCATGGGCATGGCGGTGGTGGAACGCACCCGCGAGATCGGCACCCTGCGCGCCGTGGGCCTGCGCCGTGGCGGCGTGATTCGCCTGTTCGTGGCGGAAGCCGCCCTGCTGGTGCTGCTGGGCTGTGGCGCCGGCCTGCTGCTCACCCTGGCGGTGCTCTACGGCATCAACCTGGCCGGCATCTCCTACGTGCCCCCCAACCAGACCGCGCCGGTGCCGCTGCGGGTGGACCTGGACGCGGCCCGCATCCTGTTCACCGCCCTGATGATGGCGATCGTCGGTGCCCTCGCCGCGTATCTGCCGGCCCGGCGCGCGGCGCGGCAGCCGATCATCGATGCCCTGGGGCATGTGTGATGCGCTCCACCACCGCCGGCTCCGCGCCCTTCTCCCCCCTTTTCAAAAGGGGGGCCGGGGGGGATTTAACCGGCCGTCGAGCCTGCTGCACCCTTGGCGAACCCCCCCCTAACCCCCCTTTGATAAAGGGGGGGACCAAAACCATCGCGCTCTACACAAGGACTGCCATGTTCAAACTCGCCACCCTGCTCTTTCTGCTGAGTACGGCCGTCCAGGCCGCGCCCGACGCCCAGACCCTGCTGCAACAATCCGACCGCGCCCGCGGCGGCGGTCTGCCCGGCATCGTCTGGGACATCCACCTGATTCCCCGGGAAGGAGACCGCAAGCTGGAGGAGCAGCGTCTGGAAGTGCGTGCGGTGGACGACGCCAGCGTGGCGGAAACCCTGGAGCCGGCCCGCTTCCGCGGCGCCAGGATCCTCCAGGTGGGGCGCAACATGTGGCTGACCAAGCCGGGCCTGGCCAAGCCCATTCCCGTCTCGCCGCGCCAGCGCATGACCGGCCAGGCCAGCAATGGCGACATCGCCGCCACCAACTATGCCGCCGATTACAGCGCCACCCTGGCCGGCGAGGAAACCCTGGACGGCGAGCCCTGCTACGTCCTGGAACTTGCCGCCAAACACAAACGCGCCACTTATGACCGGGTGCGTTACTGGGTCACGAAACACCGCCAGGTGGCCGCCAAGGCGGAGTTCTATTCGCTGTCGGGCAAGCTGCTGAAAACCGCCCGCTTCGAATACGGCAACGAGATCCGTTATGAGGGCCGTCGCATCCCCTTCGTCAGCCGCATGCTGATCCGCGACGCCCTGGTGGATGCGGAAACCGACATGCGCTACGACGCGGTGAAGGTACGCCGTGTGGCCGCCTCCGAATTCGACCTGGGGCAGATGCAGTGAGACTTTGGCTTCTGTCGGGCATCCTGGGCGTGTTGGCCAGTTCAAACGCCGTTCCCTCGACCCCGGCTTCCTGGGACGCCACCCTCTATGCCTACCCGGAAGCCACCCGCCTGCAACCCGGCAGCGTGTTCAACCCGGACATCGCCCGCCTGGCGGAAAGCGCCAATACCGTGGAGGCGCGGCTGGATTTCAAGCTGGCGGCGGATGCCTGGCAACTGAGCCTGCGACCCCTGCTCGGCTATCAAAGCAGCGCCGATGGCGCGGCCCGCGGCACAGCGCAAAGCGGCTATCTCGGCCAATGGCAGGCGCGCACCCGCCTGGGCGAGGCTTGGGCCGTGTCGGTCGGGCGCGAGGTGATGAACTGGGGGCCGGCGCAATTCCGCTCCCCCTCCAGCCCCTTCTATTTCGACAACGGCCGCTCCAACCCCCTGCGCGAACTGTCCGGCGTGGACAACGCGAAGCTGGCCTGGACCCCGGATACCAGCCACAGCCTGAGCCTGGCCTGGGTCCGGGACAGCGGCCATCTCGCCGACGCCTCCGACCCCTGGCGCCATACCTGGCTGGCAAAGGGCGACCTGCGCGGCGACGACTGGGCGGCCGGCCTGGCCCTGGCGCAGCCGCCGGGGCGCGGCGCCTTCCTCGGCGCCCACGGCCAGTGGACCCTCAACGACGCCTGGCTGCTCTATGGCGAAACCGCTTCCAGCCGGCGCGCCGATGCGCTGCTGTCTCCGGCCGATACGGCCCAGCCCTTCACCATCGCGGATCGATCGTCGCGCCGGCTCACCAGCCTGGTGGGCGCCTCCCGCACCGCCGAGAACGGCCAGAGCCTGGCCCTGGAATTCCTCCACGACGGCCACGGCTACAGCCGTGATGAGGAGGCGGCTTATTTCGCTCGCGCCGCCAGTAATCCAGCCCTCGCAGGCATGGCTTTGGTCCTTGCCCCGCCCCTGCTGGGACGCAATTACCTGCACCTGGTCTGGCAGAACAACCTGCTCCAGGGCGACGACTATTGGCGATTGATGTGGAGCCGCAACCTGGACGACGCCGGCAACGAACTGGCCGGCTACGCGGAACATGCTTTAAGCGGCCATTTCACCGTGTTCGCCCTGGGTCTGGTCAATATGGGCGGGGCGCGGCGCGAGTTCTCCAGCCTGATCGAATCCAGCCTCTCCGTAGGCGTGCGGCTTGCCTTGCCGTGAAACCGCCATCGAGAATCCCGCCATGAAACGTCATTTAGCCAGCATCGCCCTGCTGCTCCTGTTCAACACGGCCATCGCGGTGCTGGTGACGGTGCTCAACGGCCAGCACGCCTTCCGCGACAACCTGGTGCTGTCCCAGTGCATCGGCATCGCGGTGGCGCTGATCAACTCGCCGGTGGTGCCACGCATCGCGCCGGGCTGGCGGCGCTGGCTGACCTTGGGCGTCACCCTGCCGGCCAGCGTCATGCTCGGCATCCTGGTGGCCGCGCCCCTGATCGGCCAGACCCTCGCCCTCACCCCCATATTCTGGCGCAGCGTCCTGGTGGGCCTGATGTTCGCGGTGATCGGCAGCGTGGTGTTCCTCCTGGCGGAGCGCATCCACGACCTGGACACGGAAGTGCGTCGGCGCCGCCTGGCCGAGGCGGAACGGGCGCGGCGCGAGACGGAGGCGCATCTCAAGCTGCTCCAGGCGCAGATCGAGCCGCATTTCCT
>CAIXFP010000877.1 GCA_903918705.1 uncultured Pseudomonadota bacterium | reverse complement strand
CTCAAGCTGGACACCCTGGCGAAAACCCGCGGCGACGACAGTTGCGCCATCCCCTTCCCGCCCGACGGCGAACCGAAGCAGATGCCCAGCCTGGTGGCCGCCGTGGCGCGCCTCCTGCGCTGGCGTCTGGACGACCTGAAAGCCCTGGAAGGCGGCGAGGAGAACTACAGCCCCCTGCTCGACGCCCTGTTCTCCCACAAGGAGCCGAAGACCGGCACCGACGGCACCCTGTCCTGGACTGTGGACATCTACAACCCCCACACCGGCGACGACTTCGTTCTGGGCCTCAAGGAAATCACCCTTCCGGACGGCGTGACGCGCCCCTACTCCGTGTGGCTCTCCGGCGAATACCCGCGCGCCCTGGACGGCCTGTGCAAGCTGCTGTCCCTGGACATGCGGGTCATGGACCCGGCCTGGATCGGCATGAAGCTGAGGAAGCTCCTCAACTACCCGGAGCCCCTGGGCGACTTCATGGCCTTCGTCCCTGGCCAGAGCAAGCAGACCAACTGGCCTTCGACGGTCGCCTACGTCGCCCGCCTCATCATCCACCGCTACGCCATGCTCGGCATCCTCAACGAGGACGGCCTGCCGGTGAAGGAAATGGGCATCCTGCAGACCCCGTCCCTACCCTCCGCCCACTCCGGAGAACCCGCCCGGGTGGTCATGACCGGCGCCGTGTGCAAGGAATGCGGCAACGCCACGGTGATCCGCAAGGATGGCTGCGATTTCTGTACGGCTTGCGGGGCGGTGGGGGCGTGCGGGTGAAGGGGTTGGTGGACCCTTGAGTCAAGATGTGGTGGTTTCTCGCTGGACTAAGCGGCAAAACCATTTAACGTGTCGAAGCTGGAAAGTCGTCGGACCTGAATAGTCGTCGCGCCTTGGCTAGCGGATCGATCATGATGAATTCCTTGACCCGTCCAGCGAGGGCGGAATGGGTCGCCATAGACGCCCGTATCGAGCACCGACACCCTAGTCTGGCTGCCTTTGGTCTTTGCCCACAACTCCGGTATGCCGAGCCCCACAGGTCCGGCCGGCGCGTACTTCCTCATCGCGCAGTGCCGTGTAATCGACCGTAGACGGCTTGATCATCCAAATTTGCTGATTGGGCATCACGGCCACCACATCCGGTTGTTACGCCAGGGCGAACAAGGTCTTTTGGGTGACCTCTACCGCCGCGACCGGAAGTGATGACGAACCCACGGGCGACACCGCAAGGACTGCTTTCCGGCGAGCTGCTTTTCCTCCTTCCGGACATAAGCCTCGAACACGCGGTTCTGGACGGAGATCTGGGCGCTTGCGCGGACGGCCACCCCGTCCAGCCGATTCTTCAATTCGTACTGCCGACAGCGCACCGGCGGCAGGCCGCCGGAATTCGACGTGCCCCACAGGGGAAACGGGGCGGTTCGCCAGGGTCCGTCATTGCCCCAGCCCGCCCTGGAACTCCTTGCGGCCGTGCAGTTCGATGGGCACCGGGTTCACTTTCCAGATGTCGTCGCAATAGTCGCGGATGGAGCGGTCGGAGGAGAACTTGCCGCTGCGGGCGATGTTGAGGATGGCCATGCGCGACCAGTGCTCCACATCGCGCCAGGCCTGGCCCACCTGGTTCTGGCAATCCACATAGCTGCGGAAATCCGCCAGCAGCAGGTAGGGGTCGTGGTGCAGCAGGTTGTCCACCAGGGGTCGGAACAGGTCGCGGTCACCACGGGAGAAGTAGCCTTCGCGGATCAGGTCCAGCACCGCTTTCAGTTCCGGGTTGCTGTGGTAGCAGTCCATGGGGCGGTAGCCGTGGCGCTTCAACTCCATCACTTCCTCGGTGGCTAGGCCGAACAGGAAAAAGTTTTCCGCGCCGGCTTCCTCGCGGATTTCCACGTTGGCGCCGTCCAGGGTGCCGATGGTGAGCGCCCCGTTCATCATGAATTTCATGTTGCCGGTGCCGGAGGCTTCCTTGCCGGCGGTGGAGATTTGTTCCGAGAGTTCCGCCGCCGGGTAGATGCGCTGGCCGTTGGTGACGTTGAAGTTGGGCAGGTAGACCACCTTGATCTGGTCGCGCAGGGCCGGATCCTTGTTGACCATGTCGGCCACGCCGGTGATCAGCCGGATGATGAGCTTGGCCATGTGGTAGCCGGGGGCCGCCTTGCCGCCGAAGATGAAGGTGCGCGGGGTGATGGCCTGGTTGGGATGGTGTTTGAGCTTCAGGTAGAGGGCGATGATGTGCAGCACATTGAGGTGCTGGCGCTTGTATTCGTGGATGCGCTTCACCTGCACGTCGAACAGGCTTTGCGGGTCCACCGCCACGCCGACCCGGCGGCGCAGGAAGTTGGCGAAGTCTTCCTTGATGGCGCGCTTGAGGTAGCGCCATTCGGAGCGGAAGGCGGCATCCTCGGCAAAGGGTTCCAGGCCGCGCAAGCGGTCCAGATCCTTCGCCCAGCCGGGGCCGATGCTGCGGTCGAGGAGGCCGGCCAGGCGCGGGTTGGCCAGGGCGATCCAGCGCCGCGGGGTGACGCCGTTGGTTTTGTTGCTGAATTTTTCCGGCCACAAGGCGTGGAAATCCGCCAGCACGTCGGCCTTGAGCAGTTCGGTATGCAAGGCGGCGACGCCGTTGATGGCGTGGCTGCCGACGCAGGCCAGGTGGGCCATGCGCACGTAGCGTTCGCCGTGCTCGTTGATCAGGGAGAGGCGTCCGATGCGGCCGTGATCGCCGAGGAAACGCAGGCGTACCTCGTCGAGATGGCGCACGTTGATCTCGTAGATGATTTCCATGTGGCGCGGCAGGATGCGCGCGAACAGGTGCACCGGCCATTGCTCCAGGGCTTCCGGCAGCAGGGTATGGTTGGTGTAGGCGAAGGTCTTGCGGGTGATGTCCCAGGCCGGTTGCCACTCCAGGCCGTGCTCGTCCACCAGCAGGCGCATCAGCTCGGCGATGGCCACCGCCGGGTGGGTGTCGTTGAGCTGCACGGCGAATTTCTCGTGAAAACGCTCCAAGGGGATGTTCTGCCCCTTCATGATGCGCAGCATGTCCTGGAGCGAGCAGGAGACGAAGAAGTATTGCTGTTGCAGTCGCAGTTCCTTGCCCTGAATCTGCTCGTCGTTGGGGTAGAGCACCTTGGTGATGTTTTCCGACATCACCTTTTTGTTCACCGCGCCCCAGTAGTCGCCCCGGTTGAAGGTGGACAGGTCGAACGACTCCGGTGCCACGGAGCGCCACAGGCGCAGGGTGTTGGCGGTGTTGTTGCGGTAGCCGAGAATGGGGGTGTCGTAGGGGGTGCCGATCACCGTCCAGGAGGGAATCCACTGGTGCCGGGTG
>CAIXFP010000876.1 GCA_903918705.1 uncultured Pseudomonadota bacterium | reverse complement strand
GCATCGCCATCCGCCTGGGCGGCCAGCACATCGACGTGCGCGTCTCCACCCTGCCCACCGGGCATGGCGAGCGCGTGGTGCTGCGCCTGCTGGCGAAGGACGCGGAGCGCATGCAACTGGATCGCCTGGGCATGAACCCGGAAGTGCTGGGGCACATGGACCGGCTCATCGGCGAGCCCCACGGCATACTCCTGGTCACCGGCCCCACCGGCTCGGGCAAGACCACCACCCTGTACGCCGCCCTGTCGCGCCTGGACCATACCGCCCTCAACATCATGACCGTGGAGGATCCCATCGAGTACGACCTCGACGGCATCGGCCAGACCCAGGTGAATGCCAAGGTGGACATGGACTTCGCCCGCGCCCTGCGTTCCATCCTGCGGCAAGACCCGGACGTCATCCTGGTGGGCGAAATCCGCGACCTGGAAACCGCCCAGATCGCGGTGCAGGCCAGTCTCACCGGCCATCTGGTGATCGCCACCCTGCACACCAACGACGCGGTCAGCGCGGTGACCCGCTTGAAGGACATGGGCATCGAGCCCTTCCTGCTGGGTTCCAGCCTGATCGGCGTGCTGGCGCAGCGCCTGGTGCGCCGCCTGTGCCCCCACTGCAAGACGGCCTACACCCCCAGCGCCCAGGAATGGTCCACCCTGAGCGCCAGCCCGGCCCCCGCCGTGGCCTATCTGGCCAAGGGCTGCGAGCAGTGCAACCAGACGGGCTACCGCGGCCGCACCGGCCTGTACGAACTCATGAACGTGGACGACGCCCTGCGCCGGCTGATCCACGACGACTCCGGCGAGCACCAGTTGCGCAAGTACGCCGAATCCCACGGCATGCATCTGTTGCGCGAGGATGGCCTGCGCTGGGTGCTGGCGGGCGAAACGTCCATCGAAGAGGTTCTGAGGGTCACCCGGGAGGCGTCATGAGTGCCTGGCGCTACGTCGCGCTGGATGCCCAGGGCAATCGCCAGCGCGGTGAAATGGAGGCGGACAACCCGCGCGCGGTACGCGCCCGTTTGCGCGAACAGGGGCTGCTGGCCGAGGAGGTGGCGCCGCGCGACGCGGTCACGGCCGGCGGCGGCACCGACCGGCGCGTCCCGGCCCTGGCCCTGGCCCTGTTTTCCCGCCAGTTCGCCACCCTGCTGGTGGCGGGCCTCAACATCGAGCGGGCCCTGGCCGCCCTGGTGGACCAGGAAGAATCGGACCGTTTGCGCGGGGTGCTCGCCAGCGTGCACCAGGACGTGCTGGCCGGCCACGGCCTGGGCCAGACCCTGGGCCGCCACCACCGCGCCTTTCCCCGTTATTACGCCGCCATCATCCAGGCCGCCGAGGAGGCGGGCGCCCTGGCCCAGGTCATGGAACGCCTCGCCGTCTATCTGGAACGTGGCCAGGCCCTGCGCCAGAAGGTGGGCGTGGCCCTGATCTATCCGGCCATCGTCACCCTGGTGGCCTTTCTCGTGATCGGCGTGCTGCTGACCTATGTGGTGCCCCAGGTGGTGGCGGTGTTCGACCAGTCGCGGCAGACCCTGCCCTGGCTGACCCGCGCCCTGATCGCGGTGTCCGACCTGTTCCGCGAGACCTGGTGGATCGGCGTCATCCTGGCGCTGGCCGGCGCTTTCACGGCGCACCGCCTGCTGGCCATCGAGGCCGTGCGCCTGCAATGGCACCAATTCATGCTGCGCCTGCCCATCATCGGGGTGCTGCGCAGCGGCCTGGCCTGCGCCCGCTTCGCCAACACCCTGTCGGTGCTGGTGGCCAGCGGCGTACCCATCGTCAACGCTTTGGGCTTCGCCGGCGCCGCCCTCGACGACGAGGTGTTCCGCCGCGCCACCACCCAGGCGGCGGCGCGGGTGCGGGAAGGCCAGAGCATCAGCGGCTCCCTGAAACAGGGCGGGGTGTTCCCCGGCATGCTGTTGCACCTGGTGGCCAGCGGCGAGGCCAGCGGCGAGCTGGCCAAGGTGCTGGAACAGGCCGCGCGGCAGCAGGAGCTGGCGGCCGAGGCGCGGCTGGCGGCGCTGACCGCGGTGCTGGAACCCCTCCTGATCCTGATCATGGGCGCGGTAGTGCTGGTCATCGTGCTGGCCACCCTGGAGCCCATCATCGACATGAATCGTTTAGTGCACTGAGGTTTGCGATGCAAAACAACACCCTCCGCAACAAAGGTTTCACCCTCATCGAACTCATGGTGGTCCTGGTCATCCTGGGCGTGCTGGCGGCGATGATCGCCCCGAAGATCATGAACCGG
>CAIXFP010000875.1 GCA_903918705.1 uncultured Pseudomonadota bacterium | reverse complement strand
CTACACGGTGACCGACGTGGCCGAGGGCCAGGTCGTGGTGGATGGCAACCATCCCCTGGCCGGGCAGAGCCTCAAGCTGGCATGTCGGGTGGAGGAAGTCCGCGCCGCCCTACCCGAGGAAATGGAGCACGGCCACGTGCACGGTGCCCACGGCCACCATCACTGATTACCCGGCTGGCTGCCGGGTGGACGGGCAGCCCTGGGTTTTTGAGTAGAATAGCCGCCCTACCATCAGGTCAACCATTCCATGAAAGTCACATTTCTCGACTTCGAACAGCCCGTCGCCGAGCTCGAAGCCAAGATCGAGGAGCTCTCCGAGGTGCAGGGCGACTCGTCCCTGGACCTTTCCGAGGAAGTCGGCCGCCTGCGCAAGAAGAGCGCGGCGCTGACCAAGCAGATCTACGGCAAGCTCAACGCCTGGCAGGTCTCCCAGGTGGCCCGCCACCCACAGCGCCCCTACACCCTGGACTACATCCAGGCCCTGTTCACCGAGTTCGAGGAACTCCACGGCGACCGCGCCTATGCCGACGATCCCGCCATCGTCGGCGGCATCGCCCGCTTCCAGGGTGAGCCGGTGATGGTGATCGGCCACCAGAAGGGGCGCGACACCAAGGAGCGGCAGTACCGCAACTTCGGCATGCCGCGCCCCGAGGGCTACCGCAAGGCCTTGCGCCTGATGCGCATGGCCGAGAAATTCCACCTGCCGGTGCTGACCTTCATCGACACCCCCGGCGCCTATCCCGGCATCGACGCCGAGGAGCGCGGCCAGTCCGAGGCCATCGCCCGCAACCTTTATGTCATGGCCGAACTCAAGACGCCGATCATCTGCACGGTGATCGGCGAGGGCGGCTCCGGCGGGGCGTTGGCGATCGGCATTGGCGACGTGGTGCAGATGCTGCAATACGCCACCTATTCGGTGATCTCCCCAGAGGGCTGCGCCTCCATCCTCTGGAAGAGCGCCGACAAGGCCGCCCTGGCGGCGGAATCCCTGGGCATCACGGCGCCGCGCCTGAAAGCCCTGGGTCTGATCGACCGCATCGTCAACGAGCCCCTCGGCGGCGCCCACCGCGACCCCGAGGCGATGATGGAAGCCATGCGCGCCAGCCTCGCCGAAGCCCTGCACGAGATCGGCGAGCGGCCGCGCAACGCCCTGCTCAACGACCGCTACGCCCGCCTCATGGGCTACGGCAAGTTCAAGGAAGCGCGGGCCTGACCGGTAGCGCCGGCGCCTCGCCGGCTTCGTGGGCCTGATCGGAGGGCCGAAGACGGCGAGCCCCCCGATCGGAGTCGAGAGCATGCGCCGGCACTACAGTCTCCCTCGGTGAATGGAATTCCGGGTTGAAAACACACGCCGCGCGCTTCCTCCTGCGCCACCCCCCCGGTCGCCGCCTTTGCGTCGGCTATTCCGGCGGCCTGGATTCCAGCGTCCTCCTGCACCTCCTCGCCGACTTGCGCGGCGCGTTCGCTTACCAACTTTCCGCCATCCACGTCCATCACGGCCTTTCCCCGGAGGCCGATGCCTGGGCGGAACATTGCGCCCGCCAATGTGCCGTGCTGGACGTGCCCTTGCGCGTGGAACGGGTGGCGGTGGCGCTTAGCGGCCAGGGCCTGGAAGCCGCGGCGCGGGCAGCACGCTACCAGGTGTTTGCGCAACTTCCGGTCGACAGCCTGGCCCTGG
>CAIXFP010000874.1 GCA_903918705.1 uncultured Pseudomonadota bacterium | reverse complement strand
CCTTCAACGGCCACCACCTGGTCATCGCCGCCCTGGCCCAGAGCTTCGTCGACGTGCCCATCGGCGCCACGATCACAGCGTCGGGCTTCGCGGCCGTGGTGAACTGGAGCGGAATCATGTTCACCACCGGCCTGCATATCGCCCTGCCGGTCACCGCCGCCCTGCTCGCCACCAACCTCACCATCGGCATGATGTCCCGCGCCGCGCCGCAGCTGAATATCTTCGCCGTCGGCTTCCCCCTTACCCTGAGCGTCGGCTTCCTGGTGCTCTATCTCACCCTGGCCTACCTGCCGGGACAACTGGACCACATCTGGCAGCAGGCGCTGGATACCGGCATCGCCGCCATGCGCGGCGTGGGGGGACAATGACCCCGGTCCTGGCACTGAATGCCTCGGCCTGGGTGAAACGCTGGGCCGGCCTGATTGCGCCGGGCGGGCGTGTGCTCGATCTGGCTTGTGGCGGCGGTCGCCACGCGGTTCATCTGGCCGGCCTGGGGCATCCGGTGGTTGCCGCGGACCGGGCTCTCCACCTTCCCCCCATCGTGCGCGATACCCCGGGCATAGCCTGGCGCCTGGCCGATCTGGAGGCGGAGGCCTGGCCGTTTCCCGGCGAGACCTTCGCCGGCGTGGTGGTTTGCAACTATCTGCACCGGCCGTTGTTCGACCTGCTCGTCGCCAGTCTCGAACCGGGCGGCGTGCTGATCTACGAAACCTTCAGCCTGGGCCAGGCCAGATATGGCCGCCCCAGCAATCCCGCCCACCTGCTGCTGGCCGGCGAATTGTTGGAACTGGCGCGGGGCAGGTTGCGCGTGCGCGGGTTCGAGGATGTCGAGGAACCCGAGCAGCGCCGCTGCGTGCAACGGTTGTGCGGGGTGCGGGAGTAGCGCCTTTCTTCGCGTGGGGCGGGGTCAGGCGGGGGTAACCGCTCCTCGCTCCAGCACCGGCTGCAAATACCGTCCGGTATGGCTCAGCGGGTTCGCCGCGACAGCTTCCGGCGTCCCTTCCGCGAGGATCCGCCCGCCTCCCTCGCCGCCTTCCGGGCCCAGGTCGATCACCCAGTCCGCGGTCTTGATCACGTCCAGGTTGTGTTCGATCACCACCACCGTGTTGCCGTTGCCCACCAGGCGGTGCAGCACGGTGAGCAGCATGTCGATGTCGTGGAAATGCAGGCCGGTGGTGGGCTCGTCCAGGATGTACAGGGTACGGCCGGTGTCCCGCTTGGATAGTTCCAGGGCCAGTTTCACCCGCTGCGCCTCGCCGCCGGACAGGGTGGTGGCCGACTGCCCCAGGCGGACGTAGGAGAGGCCCACGTCCATCAATGTCTTCAACTTGCGCGCCACCGTGGGCACGGCGTTGAAGAAGGCGTGGGCCTCCTCCACGGTCATCTGCAGCACCTCGTGGATGTTGCGGCCCTTGTACTGCACCTCCAGGGTTTCCCGGTTGTAGCGCTTGCCGTGGCAGACGTCGCAAGGCACGTAGATGTCCGGCAGGAAGTGCATCTCCACCTTGATCATGCCATCACCCTGGCAGGCCTCGCAGCGGCCGCCCTTGACGTTGAAGGAGAAGCGCCCCGGCTCGTAGCCCCGCTCCCGCGCCGGTACGGTGCCGGCGAACAGGTCGCGGATGGGCGTGAACAACCCGGTATAGGTGGCCGGGTTGGAGCGCGGCGTGCGGCCAATGGGAGCCTGGTCCACGCTCACCACCTTGTCGAAGTACTCCACCCCCTCGATGGCCTCATAGGGCGCCACCTCGTTGGCGGCACCGTTCAACTGGTTGGCGGTGATGGCGTAGAGGGTGTCGTTGATCAGGGTGGATTTGCCGGAGCCGGACACGCCGGTGACGCAGACGAAGATGCCGGTGGGCAGGGCGAGAGTGACGTTCTTCAGGTTGTTGCCGCGGGCGTTGATGAGTTTCAACACCCGGCCGTCGCGCGGGGTGCGGCGGGCTGCCGGCATGGCGATGGATTTCCTGCCCAGAAGATACTGACCAGTCAGCGACGCTTCACAGGCCAGGATGTCGTCCAGCGTGCCCTCGGCCACGATCTCGCCGCCGTGTTCCCCCGCCCCCGGCCCCATGTCGACGATGTAGTCGGCGTGGCGGATGGCGTCCTCGTCGTGTTCCACCACGATCACCGAATTGCCCAGGTCGCGCAGGTGCTTGAGCGTCCCCAGCAAGCGGTCGTTGTCGCGCTGGTGCAGGCCGATGGAGGGCTCGTCCAGCACGTACATGACGCCGGTCAGTCCCGAACCGATCTGGGAAGCCAAACGGATGCGCTGCGCCTCGCCGCCGGAGAGGGTGTCGGCGGAACGATCCAGGGACAGGTAATCCAGGCCCACGTCGTTGAGGAAGGTCAGGCGCGCGGCGATTTCCTTGACGATCTTTTCCGCCACCTGGGCGCGGTTGCCTTCCAGCTTCAGTTCCTGGAAGAAAGCCAGGGCCTGGCGGATGGGCAGCCGCGAGAGGTCATGCAGGGTCCAGCCGGTGATGGTGACGTTGCGCGCTT
>CAIXFP010000873.1 GCA_903918705.1 uncultured Pseudomonadota bacterium | reverse complement strand
CGCTAGTCATGCGCTTGCCGCGCCAGGCTCCGCGCAGTGCATCCAGGGCGACGTCGAGTCCGATCTTGTTGCGGTACTTGAAGCAGTCGGCGACTGTTTTTGCGACGTTGGTGACACGAACGGCCACCCCGTCCACGACGTGTACCTCAACCCCATCGGTGTACGCCGCACCGGAGAAGCGGACGATGCGCAATGGTGGGTAGTCGAGCTTCGGTGCGATGGCCTTGTTCTCGATGGCCAGCCACACTTGAAAGGGCGCTTGGGTCGTCAGGCCGTGAAAACGCAGCGCCGAGAGTAGGCAGACCACCCCCTTGGGTACCCTGCGTGCCATCTCCGCCAGGGATCCGTGGGCAGATACCTCTCGCCCAGGCAGCCCGTAGAGGCCTCGCCCGACACGCTCCAGTTGTCCACTGCGGACAGCACGTGTCAGGGAAACTCGGGGGATTCCCAGCAGTGCCAGATCACATGGGCGGACAAGTCCACTTGATCGCACCAGATCAATCAGTCTCTCGGCGGTAGGGCTCATGATTGGCATGTTGTTGCATAACTTAGGTATATGTAAACAAATGCCGATAGATAGAAACGTACACTTCCACGCTTCACCTACAAAAAGCATCGTCCTAGCTCAGCTACCTGGCTGGGTGGCTTCGCTATCGGGACCAATGAATCATGCTGCGGGGGTGTGCGGGGGCGGTGTCGGGTATTGGCTCTGAGTCAGATGGACTCCGATTTTCTTTTCCGCCGTGCCGGCGTGGGGGGCACGACTAGCGGTACGGCTGTTTCGGCTACGGCGGGTTTGGCTGCCTTGCGCTTCGCTGGCGGCTTGGCTGTAGCGGGGGTATTACTGGGCGGCGGGGTTGCCGATTTCTTCGCCTTTTCGGAAATCGCCTTGGCTGCTTTCCTGGCCGACGTGATGTTGGCTGGAGCTAGCGGCTTGATCGCCGTCGGCGCCAGGGGCTTCGTCCGCCGCGTTCCGGTTGTTGTGGCAGGCGGCGCGGCGGCAGCGGCCATCTCGATGCCGAAGACATCGGCAAGCTCGTCGTCGTCGAGCACCCTGACCTTGGACGGCGCCTTCTTGGTCTCGACGGGCAGTTCAGCCGCTTGCGTCACCAGGTCATTGGCATCCACCTGGCGCAGCGTGAACAGGAGTTCGGGCTGCGCATCCAGGCGCGCGCCCACGCCATAGAGCACGGCGGCGACGTGCTTGCACATCGTCGCCCAATCCGGACAGGAGCACTGAAGTTGAATGTCTCTCGGCGCGGGAAACAGGCCCGTCGCAGGCGCACAGATCCGCTCCATCACGGCCTTCGAGAGCCGGCCCTGCAAGAGTTCCACCAGCGAGGCAAAGGAGCCGGTGCATTCCTTCGCCAACGCCTTCCAGTGCGTGTCCGCCAATGCGGCAATGCTGATTTCGATCGCGTAGAGGTCGGATCCCATCACCCGCGCCTTCACCTTGCCCGGCTCTATCTGGAGATCGATGACCGATCCATTGCGCACGTAGGTGCGTCCACGCGGCAGGCGGTTCTCGTAGTCGCTGTAGGCCTCCAGGTTGTCGCACCACGCCTTGCCCCAGAAGGTATGGGCGATGGCACGGCCTTCGATCACAACCGGGGCCATGTTCTGGCCGGCCTTATTCGCCTTGGCGACCACCTTTGCGGCTTGTGCCCGCCGCTTGGCCACTGGCACATAGGGTTTCCAGTTTCCGTAACTCATGCGCTCACTCTCCCACGGAGTGGATG
>CAIXFP010000872.1 GCA_903918705.1 uncultured Pseudomonadota bacterium | reverse complement strand
GGCCCGGTCTCGCGCAACCTGGAAACCGCGCTGAAGCGCACCTACGACGCCACTCCGGAACCGAAGTGGGTGGTGGCCATGGGCGACTGCGCCGGCGGCTGCGGCATGGCCGGGGAGCTATTCGGCGCCAACTACGCCTCCTGCGGCAAGATTTCCAACGTCATCCCGGTGGATGTGGAAGTGCCCGGCTGCCCGCCCACCCCCACCGCGTTGCTGCAGGGGATACTCGCGGCGGTGAGCGGGGGACGCTGAGCTTCCATCCGGGCGCTCCGGATGTGGGGGAAGATGTGAGCGCGGCTCAAGCCAGGCCGTGATTCGGAGTGGAGGCCGACACTCCGCTGGAGGCTAGAATTGGCGCGCAACACTGTCGCGGAAGGCTTGGGTCGGTATCCTGGAACACATGGCGCTGGCCTGTTCCGCCGTGTGCCGCCTCACATGCTTTCCAACCTCACCGGGGACTGAGATGCAAGCCATTGAATTCAATAGCACAGCCCATGACAACATCGTCGACCTGCCCCCTGAATTTCGCATCTGGAATGGGCGACGGGTCAGGGTGATTCTATTGGCCGATGAAGTGACTGCGCATACAAGTGCTCGTGACAGTTCCTTCACCGCGCTCTCGTTGAAAACCCTGGGTTTCCGCTTTGACCGGGACGAAGCCAATGCCCGTTGACCAGGTAACCAGGTCGTTCGTTGATACCAACGTGGCGATCTACCTCTACTCGGAGGATGAGCCCGCAAAAAAAGCGGCTGCGGAAGCCGTGGTGCGGGGGCCGGAACGCGCCTGGATCAGTACACAGGTACTTTCCGACATGGCGAATGTGCTGCGCCGGAAATTCCGTCTGGAGTATCCAGCCATTACCGCCGCCATAGCCGAAATCCGTGCAGCATGCGAGGTCCATATCGTCACCCCGGAAACCATTGCCCTCGCCCTTCGGTTGGGTGAGCGTTATCGTCATTCTTACTACGACAGCCTGATCCTCGCCGCCGCCCTGGTATGCGGCTGCGACACTCTAGCCAGCGAAGACATGCAGAATGGCTTCCTGGTTGAATCCCGGCTGAGCATCCGAAATCCATTCGCATGAATGGGCGTGGAAATCCGCTGCAATCGTAGATTCGCCAATAGGGAAACCATGGAACTCAAGCGCATCGTATTGGGCGTCACCGGCGGCGTGGCCGCCTACAAGGCGGCGGAACTGGCGCGGTTGCTGGTGCAGGACGGCCTCGACGTGCAGGGGGTGATGAGCGCCGCCGCGCGGCATTTCATCGGTGCGGCCACCTTCCAGGCCATCACCGGTCACCCGGTGTTTTCCGACCTGTGGGACGAGCGGGTGGACAACGGCATGGCCCACATCGATCTGTCCCGGGGTGCGGACGCCATCCTGGTGGCACCCGCCTCCGCCGACTTCCTGGCCAAGCTGGCGCAGGGACGGGCGGACGACCTGCTCTCCACCCTCTGCCTGGCGCGGGACTGCCCTTTGCTGGTGGCCCCGGCCATGAACCGGCAGATGTGGGAAGCCCCCGCCACCCAGCGCAACATCGCGCAACTCACCGGCGACGGCGTCACTGTGCTGGGTCCGGACAGCGGCGAGCAGGCCTGTGGCGAGGTGGGCTTCGGCCGCATGCTGGAACCCGAGCAGCTTCTCATCGACCTGGAAGCCCGCTTCCAGCCGAAACGCCTGAACAAGCTGAAGGTGGTCATCACCGCCGGCCCCACTTTCGAGGCCATCGACGCAGTGCGCGGCATCACCAACCCCAGTTCCGGCAAGATGGGCTACGCGGTGGCGCAAGCCGCCCTGGATGCCGGCGCCGAGGTCACCCTGGTCAGCGGTCGGGTTTGCCTGGCGCCGCCGCGCGGCGCCCGCGTACTGCCGGTGGTGAGCGCCCAGGACATGCTGCGCGCGGTGGAGTCCGTGATTGACGCGGCGGACATTTTCATCGCCGTGGCGGCGGTGGCCGATTACTACGTGCTCAACCCCTCCGAGCAGAAAATCAAGAAGGACGCCCACAT
>CAIXFP010000871.1 GCA_903918705.1 uncultured Pseudomonadota bacterium | reverse complement strand
TCATGGGCGTTCCAGTTCCAGGATGAATCCGTCGGGATGGTGGAAATCGGGGCGGCCGGGCGGGTGGCGCAGGGCCCAGTAGGAGAGGCCGCCGGCAGCGTCCTCGATGACGGCGGACAGCCCCAGGCGCAGGCGCCGCCCCGGCGGCAGGTTAGCGGCCGGCAGCAAGACGGAGAGGCTGAAGGCGCCGTCATCCTGGCGTGCGATGCGCGGCGCGGCCGCCCGGGCCAGCGGCCCGCCCTGGCGATAGGCGGCGAAGGCGTAGGCCTGCCAGGCGCCGGAGGGGGAAAAGTTGAATTCCCGGTAGGCGGGGGCGTCCTCGCCGAGGACGAAGACTTCGCAGCAGGTATGGCGCCAGAGTCCTTCGACCCGTTCCGGCGCAGCGGCCTCCGGGATGCGCGGGCGATACCCCGCGGCGTCGATGCGGTATCGCAGTGCCAGGGCGCCCTCGCCGGTGAATGCGGCGCTGGCCTGGACGCCTCCCGGCGCCGGACTGGCGGCGTGGCAATCCAGCGTGATCAAGGGCTCGCGCGATTGCGGCGGGCCGAGGCCGCCGGCAAGTGAAATCTGTATTCGTGGCATGGCGCGCATAAATACCATGATTCGCCCCTGGCGAAGCGCCCGCTGTGAGCCCGGCCCTGTTGCCGGGATGGCCGTGGGTGACGTTTTCGGGTTGCGATTGCCCGCGGTCAAGTGTGCAACCGGAAACAGGCAATTGACGGGGATTGCCTCATGGCGGCCTGGGGAAAATGCATGAATAATCGCGGACGCCTGGAATTGACAGGATGTCCGACCCACCTCACGACAGCTAATCCATGCGCATTGTTCGGCATATTCCCGACCCGATCTACAACGCCATTCCCTATCTCTACATGGGCAGCGGCCTGCTTATCGCGGCCATACTCGCCAATTTACTGGCTCTGCTCAGCGGCTTGGCGTTGCTCACGGCGGGGGTGCTGATCTGGTCGACACGCCGAACCTACCGCAAGGCGATACGCATACGGCCAGCCCAGCCGATACGGGACGCCACCACCGGCCTTTATGGCGACTTGGCGCTGCTGGCATGGAATGCGGAGTACGAATGCGGCAATGGCACGATAGACGCGCAACATCGCAGACTGTTTGAACTGGGCATAGATTTGCACAATGCAATAACTACAAAACAATCGAAACTGGATATCGAACTGCTCCTGGATGAACTCATTCAGGATGTGGGAAAACATTTCAATACCGAGGAAACCCTGTTGTCCGACATGCATCATCCGGTGTCGCCGGAACACAAGGACATACACAGGGAATTGCTGGCAAGTTGCGTGGATCTGGCTCACCGCTTCCACAATGACGAAGTCAAGGCGGCGGATCTGTTTCGCTTTATTGCCCTTGAAGTACTGACCGGGCATATCCAGGCCGACGACATCAGAGCCTTCGCCGGCAAGGTCTAGCGACGGGATCGTCCTGGCCGTCTCCCGGGCGCCGCCCCACTTTGACACTTGCAAGGCACATTTCCGAGGACGGCCCGTCACTGGCGCGGTGGGTTCGCGGCTGATACTGCCAGAGTCCGACCGGCTGTTGGCCGCTTATCGAGGTGCCGAATGCAGGAGCGACAAGCCTGTCGCACTTCCCACGGATACTCGGCGTGCGCCTGGCCGTGCCCAACGGCATACTCTGCGGGGCGCGGGTATGCGCCCCGCTACGAACCCGAGGATAGACATGAAAATCGCCATCACCAGCCAGAACCGCAAGACCGTCACCGGCCACGCCGGCAAATGCCGCAAGTTCTGGATCTACAAAATCGACGGCAAGACGGTACTGGGCCGGGAATTGCTGGAACTTCCCATCGAGCAGACCTTCCACGAAAGCGCCCACGGCGCGTCCCACCCCCTGGACGGCGTGGATGTGCTGATTTCCGGCGGCATGGGGGGGGGCATGCGGAACCGTCTGCGGCAAATGGGCATCGCCGCCGCCATTACGGCGGAAACGGACCTGGAAAAGGCGGTGACTGGCTGGCTGGATGGCACCCTGCCCCCCGCCGGGCCGGAGGATCACGATCATCATCACGACCACGAACATGATCCCGCGCACAGCCACGAACCACAGGTACTCGTCACGATCGACCCGCAACGATTGCTCAACCACTGACCCGGCATTTACCCGCGCGGTATGAGAAAACTTCCGCGGACGAGAGCCCGCTACCCTGCCGCCGGCCGTTGCGCCCGCAGAAGTCGTTTCAACTCGGGAATGCAGGAACCGCAGTTGGTGCCGGCGCTCAGTTTGATGCCCAAGGCTTCCACCGACGCAGCACCCGCGGCGATGGCCTCGGCCAGGGTCTGTTCGCCGACGCCGAAACAGGCGCAAACGATGCGGCCGCAGTCCGGAGCATCCTGGGGCGGACGCCCCAGGAGCAGGGCGTGGCGTTCGGCGTCGCTCAAGGCGTCGCGCTCGAACAGGGATTCCAGCCAGTGGCGCGGCGGCAGGCGGTCGGCCTCGCGTTCCAGGAAATACACCGCCAGCAGGCGGCCATCCCGAATCAGGGCACCGCGATGACGGGAAGCCGCCCCGTCCTGCATGGCGATCCAGTCGCCGGGCCGGTCGAGACGGGTGCGCAATTTTTCGATGTATTCGGCGGGCGGTTCGTCACCCGCCAGTTCATGGCGCCAGCAGGATTTGCCGCGAACCTTGGCCCAGTAGCCGCCTTCCGCTGCCCCTGCTGACGCCAGTTCCTCCCGCGCCAACACGAAGCCATGCCAGGCGGCGGGATAGGCGGCCACGGCCACCGGCGTCTGCTTGAACTCGGGCTGGCCGGAGAGAGGGTCGGTGACTGCGCTCACCAGCGCGCCGACCCGGCCGCGGCCGCTGTAGCGGCCGCTCCAGTGGATCGGCGCGAATACGCTGCCCACCTGCTGTTCGCGGCTTTCCCGCACCCGCGCCAGCATCTCGCCGTTGTCGTTGGCGAGCCGCGCCAGGGCGCCGTCCTTGAGGCCGAGGCGGTGCGCGTCATGGGGATGGATTTCCAGGTAGGGCTCGTCGATGTGGGCCAGCAGCCGTGCGGTCTTGCCGGTGCGGGTCATGGTGTGCCACTGGTCGCGGATGCGGCCGCTGTTCAAAGTGAACGGGTGGCGCGCATCCGGGGCGTGCAGCGGCGGACGCGGCATCACCGGGAGCATGCGGGCGCGGCCGTCGGGCGTGAAGTAGCGGCCGTCGCTGAACATCCGCGCGGTGCCGCCGCTGGAGGTGACGGGCCATTGGAAGGGGGCGAGAGTGTCGTAGGCGGCCAGGGAGAAACACTCCCCCCTTTGCAAAAGGTGGGCCGGGGGGGATTTCTCCGAGGATTGCGCGGGCGGAACGGTCGCTAAATCCCCTCCCCGCCCCCCTTTTTCAAAGGGGGGGGCCAGCAGGCCGCCCAGGTCGAAATCCCGCGTGCCGCCGTTCTCGAAGGCCGACAGCGCGGCATGCTCGGCGAAGATTTCCGCCGGCCCGGCATGGCCGAAGCCGGCAGAGTAGCCCATGCGTTTTGCCACTTCGTTGACGATCCACCAGTCCGGGCGCGCCTCGCCGGGCAGGTCCAGGAAGGGGCGCTGGCGCGAGATGCGGCGTTCCGAATTGGTCACCGTGCCATCCTTCTCGCCCCAGGCGGCGGCGGGGAGCTTCACATGGGCGTGGACGCTGGTATCGGTATTGGCCACCACATCGGAGACCACCACGAATGGGCAGGCCCGTAGCGCCTCCACCACCCGATCCGCCTCCGGCAGGCTCACCGCCGGGTTGGTGGCCATGATCCAGAGGGCCTTGATCTTGCCCGCCGCCACGGCCTGGAACAGGTCCACCGCCTTGAGGCCGGGTTGCCGCGCCAGGTTCGGCGCGTTCCAGAAGCGGCCCACCCGATCCAGCCCTTCCGGGGTGAACTCCATGTGGGCGGCCAACTGGTTGGCCAGTCCGCCCACCTCGCGCCCGCCCATGGCGTTGGGCTGGCCGGTGATGGAGAAGGGGGTGGCGCCGGGCAGGCCGATCCGGCCGCAGGCCAGGTGGACGTTGAGGATGGCGTTGACCTTGTCCACCCCGGAGGAAGACTGGTTGATGCCCTGGGAAAACACGGTGACGGTCTTCGCCGTGGCGGCGAACAGCCGGTAGAACTCGGCCACGTCCGCCTCGTCCAGGCCGCAGCTTGCAGCCACGCCCGGAATCGAATAGCCGCTCACCGCCGGCAAGGCCGCGCCGAAGCCTGCGACGTGGGCCTCGATGTAGGCCCAGTCGAGGGCATCCTCGCGTTTGAGGTGGTTGAGCAGGCCTTTGAACAGCCAGGCATCGCTACCCGGCTTGAGGGCCAGATGCAGGTCGGCAATGTCGCAGGTGGCGGTGCGGCGTGGGTCGATGGCCACGATCCGCATATCCGGCCGCGCCTTCTTCGCCGCGACGATGCGCTGGTACGCCACGGGATGGGTCCAGGCGGCGTTGGACCCCACCAGCACCAGCAGGTCGGCAATTTCCAGATCCTCGTAGCAGCCGGGCACAGTGTCCGTGCCGAAGGCGCGCTTGTGGCCGGCCACGGCGGAGGACATGCACAGGCGGGAATTGGTATCGATGTTGCCGGAGCCGATGAACCCTTTCATCAGCTTGTTGGCCACGTAGTAGTCCTCGGTGAGCAACTGGCCGGAGACGTAGAAGGCCACGGCGTCGTGACCGTGCTCGGCGATAACGGCGGCGAAGCGCTCTGCCACCGTATCCAGGGCTGCATCCCAGGTGGCGCGCATGCCGGCGATTTCCGGATGGAGCAGGCGCTCATCCAGGTCCAGGGTCTCGCCCAGGGCGGCACCCTTGGAGCAGAGGCGGCCGAAGTTGGCGGGGTGGTCGGGGTCGCCGCGCACGTTCCAGCCGTCGCCGGCGCGGCTCACCAGGACGCCGCAGCCGACGCCGCAGTATGGGCAGGTGGTACGGATGGGGTTCATGGCTGTAGCGCCGGCGCCTCGCCGGCGTCCCTGGTTGATTACGTTGATTCGCCGGCGAGGGCGCCGGCGCTACGTTCGGGCGTCAGAGCCAGGCTCACCATGCCGTCCACCACCCGCACCGGGTAGCGGGCGGCGCAGCCTTTGTCCGGGGCGACGGCGAGGCCGGTGTCCAGGGCGATCTTCCAGTCGTGCAGCGGGCAGGCCACCTTGTGGCCGTGGACGATGCCTTGCGAGAGGGGGCCGCCCTTGTGGGGGCAGCGGTCGCGCAGAGCGAAGACCTGGTCGTCCACGCTGCGGAACACGGCGATCTTGCCAGCGTCGGTGATGACCACGCGGGCACCCTGGCGCGGGATGTCTTCGAGGGGGCCGATTTCGATCCAGTCTTTCATGGCTGATTCCTTTTCTGTAGGTCGGGTTAGCGGCTTCATCGCGTAACCCGACACGGTCGTAATGTCGGGTTACGGCGCGAAATGCCGCGCATAACCCGACCTACGGGTGATCACGCAACGACGCGGATGGGGATGAATTCCCGCTTTTTATCGCCTTCGACCCGTTCCTTCCAGGGGTCCACCTGGGCGCTGATCTGCGAGATGCGGAAGCGCTCCGCCAGGGCAGCACGGTTTTCGGCGTCCTCCACCACACGGGTCTTGATGTGGGCCAGGCCCACCCGCTCCACCCAGGGGGCGGTGCGTTCCAGGTAGTGGGCCTCCTCGCGGTAGAGCTGGGCGAAGGCGGCGGTGTACTCCATGACCTGCTCCTCGGTATCCACCTTGGTGAGCAGGTCGGTGACCCGCACCTTGATGCCGCCATTGCCGCCCACGTGCAGTTCGTAGCCGGAATCCACGCACACCACGCCGAAGTCCTTGATCGTCGCCTCGGCGCAGTTGCGCGGGCAGCCGGACACCGCCAGCTTGTACTTGTGGGGCATCCAGGAACCCCAGGTGAGATGTTCCAGCTTGACGCCCAGGCCGGTGGAATCCTGGGTGCCGAAGCGGCACCACTTGGCTCCGACGCAGGTTTTCACCGTGCGCAGGGCTTTGCCGTAGGCATGTCCCGAGACGAAGCCGGCGGCGGACAGGTCGGCCCACATGGCCGGCAGATCCTCCTTCTTCACTCCGAACAGGTCGATGCGTTGGCCGCCGGTGACCTTCATCTCCGGCACGTCGAACTTCTCCGCCACGTCGGCGATGGCGCGCAGTTCCCGTGGATTGGTGAGGCCGCCCCACATGCGCGGCACCACCGAGAAGCTGCCGTCCTTCTGGATGTTGCCGTGGGCGCGCTCGTTGATATAGCGCGACTGGGCGTCGTCCACGTACTCCGTGGGCCAGGCGCACAGCAGGTAGTAGTTCAGGGCCGGGCGGCACTTGGTGCAGCCGTCCGGGGTCTTCCAGTCCATGAAGCGCATGGCCTCGGGCAGGGTCTTCAGGCCGTTCTGCTGGATCGCTGCGCGGATTTCCTCGTGGGTGTAGTCGGTGCAGCCGCACAACGGCTTCTTCGACGGCGCCACCGAGTAGTCGCCGCCGGCGGTGGCGGCCAGGATGGTTTCCACCAGGCCGGTGCAGGAACCGCAGGAGCCGGAGGCCTTGGTGTGGGCGCGCACCTCGTCCAGGGTAAACAGCTTCAGTTCGCGGATGCTGGCGACGATGGCGCCCTTGGAGACGCCATTGCAGCCGCAGATTTCCGTGCTGTCGGGCAGGGCCATGACCCGGGTCTTCTCGTCGCCGACGCCGCCGCCGTTGCCACTATCGCCCAGGTGGTGGCGGCCGAACAGGAGCTTGTCGCGGAAGTCGGCCACGTTGGTGCCGTCGCGCATCAGTTCGAAATACCAGGTGCCATCCAGGGTGTCGCCGTAGAGGCAGGCGCCGGCCAGCCGGTTGTCCTTCAGCACCAGCTTCTTGTAGGAACCGCGCCCCGCGTCCTGCAACACGATTTCTTCATGGCCCTCACCGCCCAGGAAGTTGCCGGCGGAAAACAGGTCGATGCCGGTGACTTTCAGCTTGGTGGAGGTCATGGAGCCCTGGTAGCGCGCCACGCCGTGTTCCGCCAGGTGGTTGGCGCAGACCTTGGCCTGTTCGAACAGG
This sequence comes from uncultured Pseudomonadota bacterium, assembly GCA_903918705.1. GTDB lineage: Bacteria > Pseudomonadota > Gammaproteobacteria > Burkholderiales > Thiobacillaceae > PFJX01. The sequence goes on along the minus strand of CAIXFP010000871.1, from coordinate 2,283 downwards.
GGCGCCACCAGGCCGTAGGCGATGCCACGGTGGTTGACGCATTCGCCCACCGCGTAGATGCGCGCGTCGGTCAGGCTTTGCATGGTGTCGTTGACGCGCAGCCCGCGATCGCAATGCAGGCCGGCGGATTCCGCCAGGGCGGTGTTGGGGCGGATGCCCACGGCCATCACCACCAGGTCGGCGGGGACGGATTCGCCATCCTTGAAGCGGAGGGAGCCGACGCGAACCGTTGAGGAATCCCCCCCCGCCCCCCTTTGGGAAAGGGGGGAGTCGATCCCCCCCTTTATCAAAGGGGGGTTAAGGGGGATTTGTTTAACCGGCAGCAATTCCGCCGTCTGCTTCTTGAGCAAAAACTTCAGCCCCTTGGCTTCCAGGTTCTTCTGCAGCAGGCGCGCCGCCGGTTCGTCCAGTTGCCGGTCCAGCAGCCAGTCGCCGATGTGCACCACGGACACGTCCATGCCGCGCAGTTTGAGGCCATTGGCCGCCTCCAGGCCGAGCAGGCCACCGCCGATCACCACGGCATTCCTGTAGTGGCCGGAGGCGGCGATCATCCGGTCCACGTCGGCGATGTCACGAAAGCCGATGACGCCGGGAAGATGCGCGCCCGGCACCGGCAGCATGAAGGGTTTGGAGCCGGTGGCCAGGAGCAGGCGGTCGTAATTGGCGCGGCTGCCGTCGTCGGCCTCGACGAAGCGGCGCTTGCGGTCGATCTTTACGATGCGACGCCCGGTATGCAGGGTGATGCCGCGTTCGGCATACCAGTCGCGCGGGTTGAGGATGATCTGTTCCACCGTCTGTTCGCCGGCCAGCACCGGCGACAGCATGATGCGGTTGTAGTTGGGGTGGGGCTCGTCGCCGAACACGGTGATGTCGTACATCTCCGGCGCCGCTTTCAGCAGTTCTTCCAGGGTACGCATCCCGGCCATGCCGTTGCCCACCAGTACCAGTTTCATGCGTGCCATTTCATATCCTTCCTATGCAAGTCGCGCCAGCGGCTCTCGAATCTCCCCTCGCCCTTTGGGAAAGGGACCGGGGGTGAGGGAAAACTTCGTGGCGCCATGCCGCGAAGTTTTGAGGCAAAAAAAAACGGCATCCGCCCCGATGGGGGAGGACGCCGTTGTCCAAGATCGCTCAGGCGAGAAGCCTGACAAGGCATAAGCAATGCCCGTGCCAGGTGCACATCCACAAGAAAACAGCGGTTTGTCGTCCCGGCGCCGGGGGTGGGCGCACCGGATAAGTGCGCGATGCACCGGCTTGGATGCGCCGCGCGACATACACGTTGCGGGAGAAAGGACTCTGTGCCAGTGTGTCGGGCGATTAGACCGGGTCTGAAGTTCATCACCTGAGCAGAGACGTCCAGGAGTCACCGAGAAGTGAGTCAAACCCATTCCATTTCCGAGCCGGAATTGCTGCGCGCGCGCGTGCTGGCGGTGGACGACGACGCCCTGATCCGGGCGCAGTTGCAACACGTGCTCTCCCGCATCGTCAGCGAAGTGCGGCTCGCCGCCGAGGGTGCCGAAGGCCTGGCGCTGTGGCGGGAATGGCAGCCGGACCTGGTGGTCACGGACGTGATGATGCCGGTGATGGACGGCCTGGAAATGAGCCGGCAGATCAAGGAGCGCGACCCGGAAGCCCAGATCATCGTGGTTTCTTCTTCCTCGGAAGTGGAACACCTGCGACTGGCCCTGGACATCGGCATCGACCGCTACGTCGCCAAGCCCCTGGACGCCCGCCTGATGCGCGATGCCGTGGCCAAGTGCCTGCGTGATGCGCAGCGCCTGCAGGAACTGCGCATCGCCCGCCTGGTGTTCGACGCGGCCAGCGAAGGCGTACTCGTGACCGATGGCGGCGGTCGCATCATCGCCGTGAACCCGGCTTTCAGCGAAATCACCGGCTATCGCACGGACGAGGCCCTGGGGCAGCGGCCCAGCCTGCTTTCCTCCGGCCACCACGACCCCGAGTTCTACCAGCAGATGTGGTCCAGCCTGAAGAGCTTCGGGCGCTGGACCGGGGAAATCATCAACCGGCGCAAGAGCGGCGAGTTATTTCCGGAGTGGCTGTCCATCGTCGCTGTGGAGGAGGTTTTCCAGCACGCCACCCGCTACGTGGGCCTGTTTTCCGACATCACCCAGCGCAAGCGCGAGGAAGACCACATCCGCCGCCTTGCCAGCATCTGCTAAAACGGGTGGTTGATTTTTCTCCAGGCACTGCAAGAAATACTGTGCCTGCGCTTTTAAAGGCTCATTAAAACCGATCTTAGGAATTGTTATGCTTCCTTCGCGG
>CAIXFP010000870.1 GCA_903918705.1 uncultured Pseudomonadota bacterium | reverse complement strand
GGCCGAGCTGGCGGGCGATCCATTTCGCGGTGGCGGGCATGATCTGCATCAGGCCGCGGGCACCGACGCCGGAGCGGGCGTAGTCGACGAAGCGGGATTCCTGGCGCATCAGGCCGAACACCCAGGCTTCGTCGAGGCCGTTGTCGTGGGCGTAGGAGGTGGCCAGATCGCGGTAGGGCGCCAGGTAGCGCAGGTCGAAATCGTGTTCGCCGCGGGTCCGCTCGGCGGTGATGATGGCGCGGTCGTTCCAGCCGGCGCGCCGCGCCAGGTCCGCCGCGGCCAGGATCTGATGGTCGTTCATTCCCCGTAGCGCCCACTCCCATTCCGCCACGGCGTTGCCGGAGTCGCCCATGCGATGCAGCATGAGGGCGCGCTTGAGGCCCAGAGTTGCGTCTGCCGCCTTGGTGTCGTCCGGGGTCACCTTGTATTCCAGCGGCCGTTCCTCCAGGCGTGTCGGCAATTCCTCTTCCGCCAGCAGGCCGTAGTAGTTGAGCTCCTGGGAGAGCTTGGCGAACAGCACGTTGGCCTGGTAGGTGGCGTTCACGGCCTTCAGCGCGCGGGCCTGCCAGTAGCGCCACACCGCCTCGTTCCGCAGGTTTTGCGGCATGGCCTGGATGCTGTTGTAGGCCTCCATCCATTTCCCGGCGCGCAAGGCGGCGCGAGTTTTCCAGAGCAATTGCGCGTCGCTCAACGTCGTCCCCGCCCGGGCGAACCATGCCAGAGCGCGCGGATCCTGGGCGCGTGCCGCGTGCAAGCCGATCTGGCCCCAGCCGTAGCGCTGTTCGGCCTCCGGAAAGCGGCCCAGTTGCGCCTCCCAGGCGTGGGCGGCGGTTTCCGGATCGCTTTTCGCCATCAGGGTGAGGGCATACAGAGCGGCCTCCCGCTGGCCCGGCGTATTGGCGGCGGCTGCCAGGAAATGGGCGGGCTCCCGTTGGGCGTGCTGCAGCGCCCCGTCTTCCATGGCCTGATCGATGGTCAGCCGCGCATTCACCTCCCGGGCCAGACGCAGATTGCCGGCATCCAGAGCCAGCCTGATCCGGGCGAGCCGGTCGCCCTGGGTGAGGGCGCCATGGTCCGCCAGGGCGGTAAACAGCGGGTCGCAACTGGACGGCAGATCGCGCGGGGTGCGCCAGAGGGCCACACCTTCCGCCTCCACGTCCTCGCCCAGGCTCAGGCGGCGGCGTAGATCGAAACATTGCAGCTCCTGGTCGGGGTGCGGGATGGCCAGGTATTGCAAGGCGAATTCCGCCCAGTTTTCGCCGCGGCCATACTGCCGCGCCAGATCGTAGCGCAGTCGTTCGGACAGGGGGCTGTCGGCGTTGTCGTCGATGAACCGTTGCAGAGCCGCATTGCCGGGCGAACTGGCCTTGAGTCGCCAGAAACGCAGATAGGGCGCCAGGGGGTAGCTGTCCGGAATCCTCTCCGCCAGCTTGCTGAAACGTTCGAACTTCCCCTTCTGATAGGCCTCGCGGGCGGCCTGGAAGTCGCCGTCCTGGGAGGCCAGGGCCGGCAGGGTGAACAGCAGCAGAAGCAGGGCGATCGTTATGCGCACGCGGGAGTAAGGCCGGATTTTTTGAAGCGCGCACTCTAGCAGGAGTTGGACGGCGCCGCCGGTTGGGCAAGGCGTGGAGTGGCCGACGCACAGCCGTCGCGATGGCGCAGCTTCAGGCCCGCGGTGAGCCTGCCATCCCCCGGAGTTGCAGGCGGCCATGTGTCGGCCCGGTCGCTCGGATTACTGGCCGATGGCCTTGTATATACGACGCACTCCCTCGTAATCCGTGTCGTCGGCGGCGTCGAAGCCGCGCGATTGGCTGCGGGCCAGAATAGCTGTGGCCGCCGGGTCGTGGCGCATGCCCAACAGAGCGGCGCGTGTCTTCTCCAGCACCTCCCCGGGCACGCGCGGGTGCGCGATCACGGCCAGATCGGGATAGCCCCCGGATTGATACAGCACTCGGAAGCTCGCCTTCTCGCGTTCCATATACTGGGCCAGAAAGCGGGAATTCACCGCCGCCGCTTCGACCCGGCGCGCCTTCAACTGGGCCAGAGCGCCTTCCTGGTTGCCGGCGAACACCTCGCGCACCTTTACCCGATCCTTCGCCAACATCACCACCGGCACCGCATAGGCGACGAAAGCATCGTTGGAGGGAAAGGCCACGGTTTTCCCCGCCAGATCGTCCAGATGCCGCAACGGGCTGTCCTCGGCCACCGCGATGACGCCATGGATCGGCTCGCCGCCCCAGCGGGCGAAGACCTTGTAGCCCACGCCCAGGTACTCGCTCTGGAAATTGTGATTGGTGAACATGAAATCGAACTCGCCGCGGCCCATCATCGCGTCGGTTTCCTGCACCGTCTTGCCCATGTGCAACTGGAAGGCCAGGCCGGTTTTTCCGGCGAGGTAGCGCAGAATCGGATTCCAGCGTGCGGCGGTAAGTGCCGGGCTTTGCTGGTTGAGCACGCCAAAGCTGTAAGTCCCCTCGTCGGCGCGCACGCCGGCGCAGCTCAGCAGGATCAGGAGGGCAAGAGACAACAGGCGGAACAGAACCATGGGGGCCTCGGGTGATTTCCGTCGTGGGGGCGATGCGGTGTATAGCGGCCGGGACGGAGGAAAACTGAGGGCTTGCGTGGTGTTCTTGTGCAATAGCCGGTGCCGGCGAGGGAGTGTTCGATTCTGCCCAGGGAGGCAAACAGCATGGCGGCGGGTTGATCGCCGTCCATTCGGGGTCGACCACCGCCCGGTGCCCGGAACACCGCCCACGGCGGGCGCACGGATCCAGCACCGTGGCGCGAAATAAACCCCAGACTTTCCTGGTCGATTCATGCCAGCCGCGCTGGGACATATGCCAGCCGCGACACGGGTAGCATTCACCGACCGCAACGTTTATCGACCGAGTCCAAACATGAACCCAATCAAGCTCCTGGCGCTGTGCGCCGTCCTCGCCTTCACCGGTGCCGCCCAGTCCGCCTCTCCCGCCGCTTCACCCGGCATCGAGCAGGCGTTCCAGGAGAAGGTCGTCTACCACATCACCGACAGCGCGGTCGCCCGCATGGCCTTGCGCAATGCGGAGAATCATCTGCAGGCGAGTCCCGGGGTGAAGATCGTCTTCGTCGCCCACGGCAAGGGCATCGACTTCCTGCTCAACGACGCCCACGATGACAAGGGGCCGTATGAACCGCAAATCGCCGGGCTCAAGGAAAAGGGCGTGGAATTCCGGGCCTGCCACAACACCCTGCAAGGCCGGAAATTGAGTGACGACGCGGTGATCCTGGAAGCCCAGGTGGTGCCCTCCGGCGTCGCAGAAGTCGTCCACCTGCAGGCACGGGAAGGGTTCGCCTACCTGAAGCCCTGAGGCCGTGGGCGTGGGCCGGCCGCTTATTTCTTCTTGTCGGCGACCACCACCACCCTGCTGACGAAGTAGATGCTGGGGAAGGTGCGCTTCAGGGTCTTGCTGTAAAAGTTGCTCATCAGCATGCCTTCGTCGTAACGGATGTTGTCGCCCTTCTTCACCGCCACGGTGGGGGCCGCCATCCAGACCGTTTTCTTGCCCTGGGCCGCCTCGATGTAGGTGTAGTCGGGCACGTTGATGATGCTGACCACCCTGGCCTGCTGCATCGACGGCGCGGGCGCGCCCATGCCGGGCATCATCATGCCGCCGTGGGGGCTGGCCGGGTGCGCGGGTTCGGTGGCGAAAGCCGCGCTGGACAGGGCGAGGGCGGACAGCAGGAAGAGGGTTTTCATCAATGGGTTCCTTGGTCGGAAGGGTTGCGGGGCGAGCATCTTACCCGGTGTCTCACTTTGGAGCGCGACCGCGAAGCGAAGAGCCGGCAACCGTCAATTCTCACTAAAGATTCCGCCGGAGAAGCCGAAATTAACCCGGTCGAGTCCGCGCGACGCAGTGGCTGGCCGCCTGCCCTCCCGCTCGCTACACGCACGGACTTTCGTTCCTGACACTAGAGGGAAACCCTTTGCGCCTGCTTCACATTGCTTCGGGAGGCGTCGCGCCATGACCGCCACCAGGCTGGAGAAGTCCCGTGAGCGGCTGCGCAACGTGGCGCGCCTGCTCTGGATCGGCACCGTCCTGGTGAATCTCTTCGTCATCGCCCTGGTGGCTTACGTGGTGCAAAACGATCGACAACGGGAAGCCGCCGACGCCGCCGCATCCGCCGAAAATTACGCCAGGATTCTCGAAGAGAACCTGGCCGGCTTGATCGGCACGATCGACGTCACCCTGTGCACGGTGCGCGAGGAAGTCGCCCGCCAGCAGGCCCACGGCGGCATCGACGGCCGGGCCCTGGATACCTTGCTGGCGCAGCAGGACCGTCATCATCCCCAGGCTATCGGACTGCGCGTGACGGATGCACGGGGCATCGTCCGCTACGCCGTCAATGGCGTGCAGGCGCGCCTTGTCAGCATCGCCGACCGGCCCCAGTTTCTCCGCCTGCGGGACGACCCCGCGGCTGGCCTGGTGATCTCCAAACCGCTCCTGGGCCGCACCTCCCGGCAATGGATCATCACCCTGGGGCGCCGCATCGATAACCCGGACGGCACCTTCGCCGGCGAGGTCCATGTCTCGGTGCCCCTCGCCCACTTCATTGCCATGTTTTCCCGGCTTGACCTGGGGCCGCAAGGAAATATCGGGCTGTGGGACAAGACCAGCGTGATCGCGCGCTACTCCAGGACCGACACCCAGGGTGCCAGCATCGGCTTGACCACGCCTTCCAGTTCGTTGCGCGCCCTGCTCGGCTCCGGTCGGACGGATGCCATCTACCATGCCCGTTCCGGGGTGGACGGCATTCTGCGCACCTATGCCTTCCGTCAGGTTCATGGCTATCCGCTGTATCTGCTGGTGGGCCTGGCCGACGCGGATTCCCTGACGGAATGGCGCAGTGACGCCTGGTTTCTGGTGGGGTTGACCGCCCTGTTCGTGCTGGCCACCCTGGCGGCGTCGTTGCAGGTGTATCGCGGCTGGAAACGGCGCGAGAGAGACCATGCCGCCCTGCTCCGCCAGGACGAGAGCTACACGGCCAGGCTGGAGATCTCCAAGCGGGAAGCGGAAGCGGCGCGGCGGCAGAGCGAACTGATCCTGACCTCGGCGGGGGAAGGGCTCTGCGGGGTCGATCTCGATGGCCGGGTGGTATTCGTCAATCCGGCGGCGTGCCGTATGTTCGGTTGGAGCGAGGGCGAGGGCATCGGGCTGGACCTGCACCAGCACACCCATCACCACTACCCGGATGGCGGCCCCTACCCGGCGGAGGAGTGCGCCATCTTCCGGACCCTGCGGGATGGCTTGCCACGCCAGGTCAAGGAGGACGTCTATTGGCGCCGGGACGGTTCCTCCTTCCCGGTGGAACTGACGGTCACCGCCATGTATCAGGAAGGTCGGATCAGCGGCGCGGTCAACGTGTTCCGCGACATCACCGAGCGCAAGAAACTGGAAGACCGCATCACCCGCATGGCGCTGTTCGACGAACTGACGGGCCTGCCCAATCGCGCCTTCCTGGCCGACGCCCTCCAGCGCATCACCTCCCGCGTCCTGCGACGCCAGGAGGAGGTGGGGGTGCTCTACCTGGATCTCGACGGTTTCAAGGAGGTCAACGACAGCCTCGGCCATGCCGCCGGGGATGCGACCTTGCGCGCGGTGGCCGCCCGCCTGGGCGCCTGCGTCCGGGGCGAGGACGTGGTGGCGCGCCTGGGGGGCGACGAATTCCTGGTGCTTACCCTGGCCGACCGGGGTGACGCCGGGGCAAGCGGTACCCGCCTGGCG
>CAIXFP010000869.1 GCA_903918705.1 uncultured Pseudomonadota bacterium | reverse complement strand
GCCCTGGCGGAACTGGCCCGCTACTGCGGCGACCAGGGCATCGTGTTGCTGCTCGCCCGCCTGCACGACCCCGCCCTGGCCGTGCTCATCCGGGCGGCCATCCCCGCCCTGCCGGCCGCGGCCATGGCCAACTGGAGCGTGGACGACGCGGTGGCGCGGGCGCTGGACCCGGTGTTCGCCCCGCCTGCGGGTTCGCGGACGCCGGGATGAGCACCACCCGGCGCGACCGCTGGGCCACCTGAGCCATATCTTCCAGGCCGACCACGGCACCAGGCGCTTTCATAGGGGAGCGGCAGGGTTACAAAGCGGTCAGCCATGTCCTTGATATTGGTCAATGCCGCGCCCCCGGACGGAACCGATCATCCATACCAGAGTCTTTTGTTCCACTATTCTTTTGGGGGCTTTCATGCAAAACGACACGCCATACACCGAGCACCTGACCAAGGTTCACTACCGTGACGACGCGGTGCAAAGCACCAGCCCCTACGCCATCTACACCTGCAGGCTGCTGGTGGAGGGCCAGGAAGTATTGACCGATCAGGAAGGCTACATTCTCGACATGGACGCCTGGAGCGAGGGTTTCGCCCTTGCCCAGGCGGCCAAGGAAGGGCTGCGACTCACGGACGAGCACTGGCAGGTGATCCGCTTCATCCGTGAGTTCCACGAAGTACACAACGTCCAGGCCCAGGTGCGCGACATGATCAAACACTTCCGCGAGGTATGGGGGCCGGAAAAGGGCGGCAACCGCCATCTGCACGACCTGTTCCCCATGGGCGGCCCGCAGAAACAGGGCAACCGCCTCGCGGGTATCCGCAAGACCAAGGGCGAGCACTGACTTTCATCAAGGCCGGTCCAGCCTGCTTGCACGACGATTCGCCCCCACACTGTTATCCGGAATCCTCCCATGAACATCTCCATTCCCATCCAGCCCATCGTCCACAACCATGACCGGCCTGATGGCATCTACGCCTTCGACGCCCGCGGCATCGCCAAGCGTTTCCGCCATGCCGCCATCTTCGGCGCCCTGGACTCCCTGAAACCGGGCGAGCGCATGCGCTTCGTCAACGACCACAACCCGATTCCCCTGCTGCAACAGATGCAAACACGCTATGGCGAGCGGGTGGCGGTGAACTACCTGGAGCAGGGCGAGGACGGCGTGGTGATCGACTTCATCATGCGGGCGCCATGAGTCCGGACTTCTTTGCACAGGTACCGCCGCTGACATTGCACGATGCCCTGGCGGAAGTCCTGGGCGCCGCGACGTCGGGTCTGCTGACCTACCGCTACGAGGATGCGGTGCGCCTGGCCGGGCATTCCTGCCCCATCGTGGCCGGCGCCTGGCTGCTGGCGCGCCACGGCCTGGCCAGCCTCTACCCGGAGGGCCCGGCGGAACGCGGCGACATCCGGGTGGAACTGCGAGGCAGCGAGGAGGCCGGCACGGTCGGCGTGGTGGGCTGTGTCCTCGGCCTGATCACCGGCGCGGCCGGAGCGGGGGGTTTCAAGGGCCTGGCGGGGCGGCAGGTCCGCCGCGGCCTGCTGGCTTACGGCGTGGACCTGCCAGGCGAAGTCCGCATGACCCGGCGGGACACCGGTGCCGCCGTCCTCCTCGACTACCGCCCGGACGCGGTGCCGCCAGCCCCGGAAGTGCCGGCCCTGATGGCCCGGGTGGTGGGTGGCGTGGCCGATGCCGAGGAACGGCGGCGCTTCGCCCAACTCTGGCAGGATCGGGTGCGGCGCATCCTGCTGGAGCATGGCGACGATCCCGATCTGGTCGTGGTGCGGGGATAACGGCGGTTCCCGGCCATGCCCCCCCACGCGCCCCTGCTCTCCCTGCATATCGGGCGGATCGCGCCCCTCGGCCCTGACGGTCGCCTGAGCGCCATCCACAAGCCAGCGGTTCCCGGGCCGTTGCAATTGACCCGTATGGGCCTGGCGGGGGACGAGCAGGCGGATTTGCAAAATCACGGCGGCCCGGACAAGGCCTTGCACCACTACCCGCGCGAACACTACGAAGCCTGGCGCGCCGAACTGGAAGCCCAGAACGCGCGCTTTGTCCCGGGCGGCTTCGGTGAAAACCTGTCCACCTGGTCCCTGACCGAGGACAACGTGTGCGTGGGCGACGTATTCCGACTCGGCGGCGCCCGGGTCCAGGTTTCCCAGGGGCGCACCCCATGCGGCAAGCTCAATTTGCGCTTCGCCGTTCCGGACATGGCGCGGCGAGTGCGGGAATCGGGCCGCACCGGCTGGTATTACCGGGTGCTGGAACCCGGCCCGGTGGCGCTGGGCGATGCCTTCTTCCTTGAGGAGCGGCCCTGCGGCGACTGGCCCCTGGCGCGGGTCGGTTTACTGCTCCGGGAGGCATCCGCCACGCGGGCCGACCTGGCCGCCCTGGCGGAACTGGAGCCGCTGGCCCGAAGCTGGCGCGAAAAGGCACGGCAACGTCTCTCCGGTTCCCATATGGAACAACTCCAGCGGTGGCTGCGCCGAGTGCTGCCCGGCTGAAGCTCTGACCTTTTTCGGTGCATGCGCCATACTGGCACTCATCCCCTAACAACTCGGGCGCACCGATAATGGGCGCCGGAAAGGCTGGATCATGCTCATCCTGAAGCAAGTCGTGCTGGCGCTGCGCCCTTATCTCGTATCCGAATCCACCCCCTTGAGCACCGGGGAACGGCTGCGCTCCACCCTGGCCGCATTCCTCGCCATCCTGCTGGTGGGTTATGTCAGCAGCCGATATGTGCAAGGCGCCGGCCTGCTCGTGATGGTGGCCTCCATGGGTGCGTCGGCCGTACTGTTGTTCGCCACCCCCCACAGCCCCCTGGCCCAGCCCTGGCCCCTGGTGGGCGGGCATCTGATCGCCTCCGCCATCGGCGTGACCTGCGCCCAGAACATCGCCGATCCCTGGATGGCCTCGGCAGTCGCCGTATCCCTGGCCATTCTGGCCATGCACCTGAGCCACAGCCTGCACCCGCCGGGAGGCGCGGTGGCACTGGTGGCCGTGCTCGGAAGCCCGGCGATACACGCCCTGGGCTACCGCTTCGTCCTGGAACCGGTGGCGCTCAACTCGCTGCTCCTGCTGGGCGCGGCCCTGC
>CAIXFP010000868.1 GCA_903918705.1 uncultured Pseudomonadota bacterium | reverse complement strand
ATGGGCACGTAAGGCAGCCAGGCGCTCGCTCCGATCACGCTGAACATGTTGCCGAAGTTCGAGCTCGCCCCCATCCGCACGTACTTCAGGATGTTTACAAACACCTTGCGGCCCTCCAGCACCCCTTCTTCCAGCACCATCAGGCTCTTTTCCAGCAGGATGATGTCGGCCGCCTCCTTGGCGATGTCCACCGCGGTATCCACTGAGATGCCGATGTCGGCGGTGCGTAGTGCCGCCGCGTCGTTGATGCCGTCGCCCATGAAACCCACCACATGGCCATTGGCCTTGAGCAGCCGAACGACCCGCTCCTTGTGGGCGGGAGTGAGCTTGGCAAAGATGTCGTGGCTTTCCACGACCTTGCTCAGTTCGGCGTCGCTCATGCGTTCCACTTCCGAGCCGAGCACCACCTTGTCCGCATCCAGACCCACCTCGCGGCAGATCTTGGCCGTGACAAGCTCGTTGTCGCCGGTTAACACCTTGACCCGCACCCCGTGCGTGGCAAGCGCTTGCAGGGCCGGCTCGGTGGTTTCCTTGGGCGGGTCGAGGAAGGCGACGTAGCCGATCAAGGTCAGCCCGGCTTCGTCGGCGACGCCATAGGTTTCCTGGGTCGAAGGTGTTTCCTTGGATGCCACCGCCACCACGCGCAGGCCGTCCGAGTTGAGTTCGGCGGTGACCTCGCGTAACTGGGCCAACAGTTCCGGAGTGAGGGGTTCATCCACTTCGCCGTGGCGAACCCGTGTGCAAACGCCAAGAATTTCCTCGACAGCGCCCTTGCAGATGAGCAGGTGATGCTCCTCCCGCTCGGCCACCACCACCGACATGCGGCGGCGCTGGAAATCGAAGGGAATCTCGTCCACCTTGCGGTAGTTGGCCGCCGGGTTGAGTTCCTTGTGCACCTCGACGTGCTCCAGCACCGCGACGTCCAGCAGGTTTTTCAGGCCGGTCTGGTAATAGCTGTTGAGGTAGGCGGATTCCAGGACGTCGTCGGATTCCTCGCCCCAGACATCGGTGTGGTGGGCCAGGAATATCTTGTCCTGGGTGAGGGTGCCGGTCTTGTCCGTGCACAGCACGTCCATGGCGCCGAAGTTCTGGATGGCGTCCAGGCGCTTCACGATGACCTTCTGGCGTGACAGGATGACCGCCCCCTTGGCCAGGGTGGACGTGACGATCATCGGCAGCATTTCCGGGGTCAGGCCGACCGCCACCGACATGGCGAACAGAAAGGCCTCGGTCCAGTCGCCCTTGGTGAAGCCGTTGATGAACAGTACCAGAGGCGTCATCACGAACATGAAGCGGATGAGCAGCCAGGCCACCTTGTTCACCCCGGACTGGAACTGGGTGGGGGTACGGTCGGTGGTCGTGACCCGCTGCGCCAGGGCGCCGAAATAGGTGCGATTGCCGGTGCTGACGACCACGGCCGTGGCAGAACCGGATACGACGTTGGTGCCCATGAACAGGATGTTTTCCAGTTCCAGGGGGTTGGCCATGTCGCTATCCCGTTGCCTGACGAACT
>CAIXFP010000867.1 GCA_903918705.1 uncultured Pseudomonadota bacterium | reverse complement strand
CGCCCCCAGGGTCTGCACCAGCACCTTCCAGAAGCGCAGAACCTCCTTGTAGAACAAGGTGCGGAAGCCGCTCATGACGCGGTACCGATATTGCTGGGCACGCAAAGCTTGGCCCGGGCGGCGTCCCCGCATCCCGTGCGGGCATGACGGAGGAAATTCATGCATTGCCCTCATGCATGATCTTCAGGAACACTTCCTCCAGATCCGCCTGGGCGAGGCTCATGTTACGGAGGGCGATGCCCTCAGCGCGCAGGACCGCGAGGATGTTTTCCAGGTCGCCCAGGTCGGGCAGGTCAAGGATGACGCGCGGCCCCTCCCGACTGATCAGGCGCGGCAGCAGAGTGGCCGGCAATTCGCCACCATCGAGTTCCAGCACCAGGCGCCGTTCCGCTCCCGCGCGCAGCAAATTCTCGGTGCGGTCCAGGGCGACGACGCAACCTTCCTTGAGCATGGCCACCCGCTGGCACAAGGTCTCCGCCTCCTCCAGGTAGTGTGTGGTCAGGAGAACGGTATGGCCGTCGCGGTTGAGGCGGCGGATGAAGGCCCAGAGGGATTGCCGCAATTCCACGTCGACCCCGGCGGTGGGCTCGTCGAGCACGATCACCGGCGGCTTGTGCACCAGGGCCTGGGCCACCAGCACCCGCCGCTTCATGCCGCCGGAGAGCTGGCGGGTATAGGTATCCGCTTTGTCGGTAAGGCCCAGATTGACCAGCAATTCGTCGATCCAGGCGTCGTTGCGGGTGAGGCCGAAGTAGCCGGATTGCAGGCGCAGGGTCTCGCGCACCGTGAAAAAAGGATCGTAAACCAGTTCCTGGGGCACCACCCCGAGGCTGCGACGGGCCTGGCGGTAGTGGCGAATCACGTCGTAGCCCATGATCTCGACGGAACCGCCGCTGGCCCGGGTCAGGCCGGCGAGTATGCTGATCAAAGTGGTCTTGCCGGCGCCGTTGGGCCCGAGCAGGGCGAAGAATTCACCCTGCTCGATGTCGAGGTCGATGCCGCGCAGCGCGTGCACGCGGGGAAAGCGCTTCTCCACGCCGCGCAGGCGGACGGCGATTCCCATCGCGGGGCTAGATCTGGTCGTCCACGCCGTAAAGCTTGGCGAGGCTCACGAGGCTGACCGGCAGATTGCTGAACTCGATGCGGCTACCCGCCGCTTCGGCACGCCTGCGCAAGGACAACATCAGGCTCAGGGCGGCGGAGTCGAGTTGGCCGACCGCGGCCATGTCGAATGCGGTGACCCCCTGTTTCAGCGCCGTTTCCCCCTCGGCCAGCCAGCGTTTGGCATTGCTCAGGGTCACATCGCCGGTCAAGACGGCGACGCCGCCTTCGATACGCATCATCCTTGCGTCCTCAAGGTTTCTGATTGCGCCGTGCGAGGGCGGCGATCAGGCCGTCGATCCCCCCCTTGCGCACCTCGGAATTGAACGAATTGCGATAGACCGTCACCAGGCTGACGTTGTCGACGACGACGTCGAAGACTTTCCAGCCGCCGCTATTCTTGTCCAGGCGATAGTCGATGGGGATCGGGGGCGCGCCGGGCTTGCTGACTTCCGTGCTCACCGTGACGTCGGTATCGCCGGGCGCGGAGCGGAACGGCTTGAACTCGATCTTGTAGTCGGAGACGCTGGCCAGGGAAGAGGAGTAGGTACGAACCAGCATGGTCTTGAACTCATCGGTCAGTTTCTCCTGCTGCTCCGGCGTCGCTCTGGGCCAATGCTTGGCCACGGCCAGCTGGGTCATGTGTTTGAAGTCGAATATCGGCAGGATCTTTTGTTCCACCAGGGCGTGGATCTTGGCGCCGTTGCCGTTGGCAATGTCCTTGTCCTGGCGAACGATGCGCAAAACGTCGTTGGTGACGTTCCTGGCCAGCACATCGGGGCCGATATCGGCAGCCTGAACCGGAAGGGTGATGCCGGCGACGGCCAGCAGAAGCATGAGATGTTTCAACAAGCGATACATGAACTTTCCTGATGAATGAAATGGGATTCACTGTGCGGGGTGGCACCCCGCCGGGTCAAGCGTATGTTCTTACCGGTCTGCGACAAGCCGACGCGGGAAAGGTTGCCGTGACCGTCGACTATTTCGCCTTGCCCGGTTCCGCGGTTTTCGCGTCGCCCTCGCCCTTGTTGTAGAGGAACTGGCCGATCAGGTTCTCCAGCACCACGGCACCCTGAGTGATTTTCAGGGCATCGCCGTCGGCCAGCATCTTGTCTTCGCCGCCGGCTTCCAGGGCGACGTACTGCTCACCCAGCAGGCCGGAAGTCATGATGGAGGCGCTGGTGTCCTTGGGGAATTTGTAGCGGGTATCCATGGCCATGGTCACCCGGGCTTCATAGGTCGCGGGATCGAAGCCGATCTCGGAGACCCGCCCCACCACCACGCCGGCGCTCTTGATCGGCGCCCGTGGCTTCAAGCCGCCGATGTTGTCGAACTCAGCCTTCACCGCGTAGGTCGCGGCGCCATTGAAGGCGCCCATATTGCCCACTTTGAGGGCGAGGAACAGGAGGGCGGCGATGCCGGCCACCACGAAAATGCCGACCCAGAGGTCG
>CAIXFP010000866.1 GCA_903918705.1 uncultured Pseudomonadota bacterium | reverse complement strand
GCCGCCGCGCCAACGTAGCCCACCAGCACTTCGACCACCGACACCGGCGCCGACAGCAGTTCGTAGATGGTTCCGGTGAAACGCGGAAAATAGATGCCGAAGGAGGGGTTGGAGACGCTCTGGGTCAGCAGCGTGAGCATGATGAGCCCGGGCACGATGAAGGCCGCATAGCCGATGCCGTCCACCTGGGGGATGCGGGAGCCGATGGCTGAGCCGAAGACGACGAAATAGAGCGAAGTGGACAGCACCGGCGAGACGATGCTCTGGACCAGGGTGCGCCGGGTGCGGGCCATCTCGAAGAAATAGATGGCGCGGATCGCGTGCAGGTTCATTTGCTGTCCTTCACCAGGCTGACGAAGATGTCCTCCAGGGAACTCTGGGTGGTCTGGAGGTCCTTGAAGCCGATATCTGCCGCGCTCAGGGCTTCCAACAGGGCGACGATGCCGGTGGGTTCGGCCCGGGTGTCGTAGGTGTAGGCCAATTCGCAGCCGCCGTCCGTCAGTTCAAGCCGATAGGCGGCCAGCGCGGACGGGATGAACTCCAGGGGCCGGTGCAGTTGCAGGCTGAGCCGCTTCCTGCCCAGCTTGTGCATGAGCTCGGCCTTGTCCTCCACGAGGATGAGTTCGCCTCGGTTGATCACGCCGATGCGGTCGGCCATTTCCTCGGCCTCGTCGATGTAGTGGGTGGTGAGGATGATGGTCACGCCGGTGTCCCTTAGTGTGCGCACCAGCGCCCACATGTCGCGCCTCAGGTTCACGTCCACGCCGGCGGTGGGTTCGTCCAGGAACAGGATCTTGGGTTCGTGGGACAGGGCCTTGGCGATGAGCAGCCGCCGCTTCATGCCGCCGGAGAGGGTCATGACGCGGTTGTCCTTCTTGTCCCAGAGGGACAGATCCCTGAGCACCTTCTCGATATGTTCCGGATTGGGCGGCTTGCCGAACAGGCCGCGACTGAAGCTCACCGTGTTCCACACCGACTCGAAGGCGTCGGTGGTCAGTTCCTGGGGCACCAGACCGATCAGGGCGCGGGCGGCGCGGAAGTCGTCGACGATGTCGTGGCCGTCCACCGTCACCCGGCCTTGGGACGGATTGACGATGCCGCAGATGATGCTGATCAGCGTCGTCTTGCCGGCGCCGTTGGGTCCCAGCAGCGCGAAGATCTCGCCGCGGCGGATGTCCAGGTCGATACCCACAAGGGCTTGGAAGCCGGAAGCGTAAATTTTGGCGAGATGGGTGATGGAGATGATGGTCTGCATGAGAGGACGATAGCAGATGCCCGGCAACGACTGCGCGCCAAGAACTTGCCGCTTGCCGGTGGCCCCGACCGAGGCCGGCGGGGCGGCGGTTCGATCTCCCGGCTCCTCGGCGTTCATGTCCCGATTCACCCGCCTCATGTGGCCGGGCACGGGATGACCGGGCGCTGGCTTGAACCTCCGTCTCAGCCCATGCCGGAACACCGGGGGAAGGTCGGCGTTTTCATCGCATTTGTCAGACGCCGTGGGCGCCTTCGTCGGCGGGCACGGCGGCCGCTGTAAACAGCG
>CAIXFP010000865.1 GCA_903918705.1 uncultured Pseudomonadota bacterium | reverse complement strand
TCCGCTTTTATGCCAACCTCCAAGCACTTTTCAACGGATTTCTGTAAAACCCGCGCGATTTCTTCGACGCATTCCAGTCGCACCGCCAGAATAGCGGTAAACATGTGAGTTTTGCTTTCCCATCACTCGATTTCTATCAGGGTGAATTTGAGACCGATCGTGTCAATGTCCTCTACGATCTGCTACTGAGTTACCCCAGCCCGCAATATCTCGCGGCCATCATTACGGAGGCTCGCAAGGAGCCCGGGGCACCACAGTTCGACCAGCAGGCGAGGGACGATGCTCTGGCAGCTCTGGCCATCCTGCACTACTTCCTCCAGGACGTCTCTAAACCCTCTGGCCGTTGGCGAGATCTCGCCCGCCAACTACAAGCAAAAGAGCATTACACGTCCAGGGTAATTTCGGCCCGCCTTCTGGTTTCGGGCGAACTGGGCGGCAAGGATCTGGGGCGTGCGCTGTCATTCGCTCAGGAGGCCAACGGGTTGCGGCAGAACTACGCCACTGACGGTGGCTATAAAACGATGAGTCCGCGCAACTATGCCCTGACCAGTAACAGGACGCTCTACGACATTGTCATTGCCAGCCCCAGGATGTCCGGGGCGCAGTTTTACCTGGACTTCGCCAAGCAATACGGTGCCACCCTCAGGAACCCGGTCCTGATCCCGGAGCTGGAGACAGCATTGGGGCCTGGGCTGCGTTCCATCGAAAAGTCATCGAGCAGGGCGGCCTGGAAGGCCGGGCAGCTTCTCAAGTACGCAACCCAAGGCTCTCTGCTGAAGGCGGAAAAAGATAGCCTCGACAGTGCGACGAGAAATCGCATCTCCGATAGTAAGGCCGACATCAATGTGGATGACAAGACGATGCTCGCCATCACCAGACAGTTGGAGAAATTGAGCAGCCTGAACGACAAACAAAAGCAGTTGTTCTCCTCGGCCCTGGTGGATGTGCATGACAGCGGGGACAAGGCCATACAAATGATGCCGGGCGTGATGAACTCTGCCATGAACCTGATGATGAACCGGGGAATAAGCGCCATGCCGGCTATCGAGCCTTATGTGAAAAAATTGCAGCATTACTCCGACAGTGCCTGTTCGGTAGTGTCCCGCTGGGATCAGGCCGCCGAAGTCACCAAGACTCCAAGTAACCACTCCGAGAATTCGAGCTCTTTGGCTGCGCTGGTTGACGAGTCCGGCCATTAAGGCAATCGCACCCGAGCAAATCATGCAAAGACGACGATTCATCCAGGCTTGCGCCGGACTAGGCCTCGCTCGTGGTTTGTGGCCAGGTGTGTCCTGGGCGGAAGCTCGAATCAGGCCGACATGGCTGAGCTTTGGCCTCAATGGGCCCGCCAGCAGTGCAACCCGCTTCCCCATGACAGAAAACTTGATGCATGCCCGCTCTAGCAAGAATGGCAACTTCTTGCACGACGTCAGCCAGAGTATTTCCAGCCTGCTGCATGAAAGTGGCGATCTCGTGGAGTTCAGGGATACGCTGGACTTCAACGCGGGTCCGATGCTTGGCGCAGCGCTTGACTATGAGAATGTACTGTCCGCCCGGTTGGGGGCGTCATCATTCCTGGTTCTGCATCTGATCGGCCACGGCGTGTTGCTGAATTTCGACCGGGGCCGCGGCTGGAAAATGCTGTCCAGTTTCCCTTTTCCCGTGACACTGCTCCGGGAAAGCACGGGCGGCGATCCTCAGGCCGAGGGTCAGAAGTATCTGATGGACGCCTATACCAATACGCAGAATTCTTCTTTTTCCACCGCCTTCGTGAAGGCGGCGAAGCGGTTGGCACCAGGCTGGAAAGAAAGCGGTAACGGGTTCAACGTCCGAGTGATGTCCAGCACGTTCCACCCTGATGTCATGAGCAAGCTGTCTAAATGGAACCTGTCCAAGAACATCAACGCCACCTGGCTTGGTCATCTGGCCAGTGCCGCGGCATGTGAAGCCATTGGCGTTCCAGTCGTGCCCTTTGCGGAGAATCAGTCGCTCGGCCAATTCTCCTACATGTTCACCAACCGTCTGGTCGCGCAGAATGTGCGCCTGCCAGACATGAACGACATTGACCTGCGCTTGCACATCACCTTGCGCAACCTCGCGCGCGAGGTCAAGTTCCGTAACCAGTACCAGCGCTGGGAGGTGAATCGGATGGTCGTCATCGAGGTCAAGGCGCTCGACGACAGGAACGAGGAGATTCTCGCCATGCGCTTTGGCTACCAGGACGATCATCCGGACACGCTGGCTCGAGAGGAAGACCTGGTACCGGCGCGGGACGCACACTTCTTCGATATGGCGATCTATCGCGGTCTGCTGGCCTTCTTTTCAGCTCTTGATCGTCAGGATATGGAGGCTCTCGCCAAGCTATACATCAAATCGGACGCGGAGCAGCAGCAGCGTATCGAGCGGTTCAGGAATCTCTATCAGCGAGCAATTTAGGGGAACACGAATATGAGAAAGGTACTCGCCTGCGTCATGATTGGTTTATTCATGGCGATCCTCTCCAATTTCTCTCTTGCCGAGAACAAGATCGTGCGTGGTGAAGCGTCAGCCACTTTGCAGGGCGGAGCGGACGCCAATGGGCCGACCGATGCGGAACGCGCCGCCACTCTCGATGCCGCCAAACGCCTGGCTTGGCGCAGTTATCTGGCAATGCCGGGTCAGAACGAACTCGTCGATCAGATTCGCTCCAACGAGAAAGTTTTTCTCGATCAGTTGGACAACCTCCTCGTTGACGTCGTGGTGATCAACGAGAACTACAACAGGGCTAGCAGGCGCTACACCCTTCGAATTAAGGCGACCGTGGCCGAAAACCTAATCAACTCGATCATCCGAGGGCAGTCAAGAGGCGGCAATCATGGACCTGGACAGGCCGGGGCATCAGTATTGGGCGGTGGACCGATCATGGTGCTAGGCATGGCGCGCGAGGCGGATGTGGTGAAAAGTTTTCTGGAAAAGCAGACCAACATTACCGAAGTGGCAAAGGACAGCGAAGTGATCCGGTCGCGCGTGAGGGCGGGCGGAAGTATGTCTGAGACTTCGATGTCCTCTGAACAATCCAAGGAGACCTCAGGGGGTAACCGCGAGCGCAAGCGCGACAAGATTATCTATAGGATCGGTGACGTTGGCATGCTGACATCCAAACTGCCGCGCGTCCTGTTGCAGAACGGTATCAAGGCATCGCCTTATGCCTTTCTCATGAAAGCATGCCGACTGCCCAATCCGGACAGTTTCTCCAAGCAGTACGCCGCTTCGGCACAGGGGACGTTGCCATCCGCGGTGCTGGGCCACATCCAGGAAAACCTGGTCAACTGCGGTAGGGTCCGCTATTGGGTCTTTGCTTCCATGGACACCGGAGGCTATGGCGTTGACCCGAACACTGGGCTCAACCTGGCGACTGTGACTGTCAACGTCCACATGTACGAGGTGGAAACTGGTGCCGAGGTCGCCTCCGCCTCGAAGGACATCTCAGGACGTTCAGATGACCAGACCGACGCCATCAGGGTGGCGACCGAAAATGCCGTCCAGGAGGTTGGTGACATCATCACCTCGCAAGTGGCTTCGCTCGCTCGCTGATGGATGTGACGACATCAGGCGCAGAGCAGTCAAAGCTGGCAACAACAACATGATCAGGCTACTTCTGACCACCCTGATCAACCTGTTGCTGAGTTTCAGCGCGGCCAGCGCGCCTGTAATCTCGGTCAACACCTTCGGCCACGGTGCCTCACTCGCTGAGGCGGTCGCCGACGGCAAGCGCCAAACCATACGCGACATCAAAGCGGCCACGCGAACCACGCAAGCCGGCCCGTCCTTGTCCGAGTCAGCCGTGGGTAAATGCCATCTGGTCCGCGTCGTGCGTACCATTAGGAAGGCATCCGGCGGATATGAAGTCGAATTGGAGACTGATGTCACTTTGCTACCGGCCTTGTCTTCCGCTCGGCCGAAAGTGGCATTGGTCG
>CAIXFP010000864.1 GCA_903918705.1 uncultured Pseudomonadota bacterium | reverse complement strand
GCCGGATTTTCTCGATCCGGTCCATCACGTCCCGGTGTTCAGCCTCTACGGCCAGGTACGCCGCCCCACCGCGGCGATGCTGGATACCTTCGACGTGCTGCTGGTGGACCTGCAGGACCTGGGCTGCCGCATCTACACCTTCATCACCACCCTGCGCTACGTCCTGGAAGCGGCGGCGGCCCATGGCAAGTCTGTCTGGGTGCTGGATCGGCCGAATCCCGCCGGCCGCCCGGTGGAGGGGCTCACGCTGCGTTCCGGCTGGGAGAGCTTCGTCGGCGCCGGCCCCATGCCCATGCGCCATGGACTCACCCTGGGCGAGATGGGCCGCTGGTTCATCCGCGCCCTGAGCCTGGACGTCGATTACCGGGTGGTCGAGATGGACGGCTGGCAGCCCGACGCCGCGCCTGGCTTCGGCTGGCCGTTGGGGGAGCGCGCCTGGGTCAACCCCAGCCCCAACGCTGCCAACCTGTGGATGGCGCGGGCCTATGCCGGCACGGTGATGCTGGAAGGCACCACGCTTTCGGAAGGGCGCGGTACCACCCGGCCATTGGAGTTGTTCGGCGCCCCCGATCTGGACGCACGCGCCCTGCTCGCCGAGATGCGCGCTCTGGCGCCACACTGGCTGCAAGGCTGCAGCTTGCGCGAGTGCTGGTTCGAGCCCACCTTCCACAAGCACGCGGGCCATCTTTGCGCCGGGTTGCAGATACACGTGGAGGAGGCCCATTACCGCCACGCCGCTTTCCGCCCCTGGCGCTTGCAGGCACTGGCGTTCAAGGCCCTGCGCCGGTTGCGGACCGATTACCCGCTGTGGCGCGATTTCCCCTACGAATACGAGCACGACCGCCTGGCCATCGACCTGATCAACGGCGGAGAACTCCTGCGGCGCTGGGTAGACGATTCCGCCGCCACGCCGGAGGAACTGGACGCACTGGCCGGGGCGGACGAAGCCACCTGGAGGGAACAGCGGCAGGACGTGTTGCTGTACCGCTGATCGGGTGCTGGTCCACCCTAAGCCGGACGAGCCGGGACCAAAGAAGAACTACGCTGGACAGCATAGAGATGGCGAGGAGCATGGCCATGGCAACTAACGCTGACGGACCGCTATGCGGCGAATCTTCATGGGGTATTGTCGTGCTACGGCAGGATCATCATCACCGGGACGTTGCCTGGTGCGTGCTACGCGGGTGGAATGACGAGTTTTTTGTACGCCCATGGCATCCGCATCTTCGACTACCTGCGCTTTGCCGAACCGTTGCGTGATTACATCCGAGAGCGCGCGCAGGAAGTCTGCGCCACTGCTGGAGTGGAGATCGAACACGTCAGCAAGAGCCCCATCCGCAAGGAAGACCTGGTCGCGCGGGTGTTGGCTGTTCGTGGCGAGGTGCCGGGGCTGGTCCATGTGATTTCGGCCATGGAGAGTTGCCCGAGCTACAAGCCGTGGATGGACAAGAGCAACGGCCACATGTATCTGCGCCCCACCCAAGGCAAGTGCCTGCACTACTACGTCTACTTCATCGACGAGAAACTGGGGCTTTGCTACCTGCGGATTCCGAGCTGGGCACCGTTCGGGCCTCAGTTCTATTGCAACGGCCACAGTATGCTCGCCCGCGCCCTGCGGCGCGAAGAGATCGACTTCGTCCAGGAAGACAACGCCTTCTTGCGTATCAGGGACCTTGAGCGCGCTCAAGCCTTGGCGGATGCCTTCAGCCCCGATGCGTTGCATAAGCGGCTCACCCACTACGCGAGCTGGCTGTGCCCGGTACCGGAATGGTACGGAATAAGTACAGGCACGTCCGCGGTTCTTGAAATGCCAGGTTGAAGGTGGAACATGCCTAATAATTGAGCAAATCCCCCGCTTCTGACGAAATCTGGCGTGCCTCGGCAAGACAAAGCCTCTTTGCGGTCAACCAGGTGAAGTTGGGACTGGCCTACCGTCAAAATGGAAACATTCACAGCCTCTGAGCCCAGAAGAAGAACAGAGTATGACGCACCTGGCGCGCT
>CAIXFP010000863.1 GCA_903918705.1 uncultured Pseudomonadota bacterium | reverse complement strand
CTATGAGTCCCTGCACGCAAAAGGCAACCCGGCGGACATAGACCGGCTGTTGCAAAAACACGCCGATTTGGCCAAACGCTTAAAACGTCTCCTGGACATGTTGAAGCCCCAGGACAAGGTGCGCATCCGCTACCAGGAGGAGGGCAGCGAACTCGATCTCGACGTGGCCATCCGTTCCCTCATCGACTTCAAGGGTGGCGCCAACCCGGATCCGCGCATCAACATGAGCCACAAAACCTCCGGTCGCGACATCGCCGTCATGCTGCTGCTGGACCTGTCGGAATCGCTGAACGAGAAGGCCCACGGCTCCGAGCAGACCATCCTGGAACTGAGCCAGGAAGCCGTCACCCTGCTGGCCTGGGCGGTGGAGCAGCTGGGCGACGCCTTCGCCATCGCCGGCTTCCATTCCAACACCCGCCACGATGTGCGCTACCTGCACATCAAGGGTTACGGCGAGCGCTGGGGTGACGACGCCAAGTCGCGCCTGGCCGCCATGCAGGCCGGGTATTCCACCCGCATGGGCGCGGCCATGCGCCACGCCGCGCATTACCTGGAAGCGCGTCCCGCCGACAAGAAGCTCATGCTCATCCTCACCGATGGCCAGCCCTCCGACGTGGACACCCACGACGAGCAGTTGTTGATCGAAGACACCCGCCAGGCGGTGAAGGAACTCGACCGTTCCGGCATCTTCAGCTACTGCATCAGCCTGGACCCCAAGGCCGACGAATACGTCAGCACCATCTTCGGCCGCCAGTACACGGTGATCGACAACATCCAGCGCCTGCCGGAGAAATTGCCGGAGTTGTTTTTGGCGTTGACCAAGTAGGTCGGGTCACGCGATAGGGTCGCTTACCCGACCTAAGGAAATTCAGTTGCACCCCGTCGAGGAACGTCCCATGGATGAACTGCACACCCTGAACTCCCTGGGCTTCACCCTGCCCAGCCCGGCCTACCTGTTCGGCGCGCTGTTCTTCGGGGTCGTCGGCATCGCCGCTTACCGCTATGGCAAGAAGACCGGGCAGGCGAGACCGCGCTGGATCGGGCTGGGCCTGATGTTGTACCCCTACGCCGTTTCCGAGACCTGGCAGCTGTACGGCGTCGGCATTGCTTTGTGCGTGTGGCTTTACCTGGCAAGCAAGCAATAGCCTCCGACCAAAGGTTTCACGCTGAAGCGCCACTCTTCGCCAGGGCCTGTTCCAGATCGGCCCGCAGATCCGCCACTTCCTCCAGCCCCACCGACAGCCGCACCAGGCCGGGGCTGATGCCGTGGGCTTCCTGCTCTTCCGGAGAGTAGGTGGAGTGGGTCATGGAGGCGGGGTGCTGGACCAGGGTTTCCGCGTCGCCCAGGCTGACGGCGCGAGTACAGAGCCTTAGGGCATCCATGAAGGCGCGACCGGCGGTGAAGCCTCCTTTCAGTTCCAGGGCGATCATGCCGCCGGCCTGGCTCATCTGGCGCCGCGCCAGATCGTACTGCGGGAACTCGGGCAGGCCGGGGTAGGTGACGCGGGCCACGGCGGGATGCGCGGCCAGGTAATGCGCCAGGGTGGTGGCGCTGGCGCAATGGCGGTCCATGCGCAGGGCCAGGGTTTTCAGGCCACGCAGCACCAGGAATGCGTCGAAGGGAGAGAGCACCGCGCCGGTCATTTCCTTGATGCCGAAGAAACGCATGCGCTGGATGTCTTCTTCCGGCCCGATCACCGCGCCCGCCAGGAGGTCGCCGTGGCCGCTCAGATATTTGGTGGCGGAATGCACCACGTATGTGGCGCCATGTTCCAGCGGACGCTGTAGATAAGGGGTGCAATAGGTGTTGTCCACCATCAGGGGAATGCCGTGACTGCGGCCGAGGTCGGCCATGGCGGCCAGATCGATCAGGCGCATGTTGGGGTTGGCCGGCGACTCGCAGTAAAGCAGGCGGGTGTTCGGGCCGATGGCCGTCGCTACGGCTTCCGTACGGGTCATGTCCAGGGTTTTAACGGTGACGCCCAGGCGCGCCAGGCCGTGGTGGAAGAAGCCGAAGGTGCAGCCGTACAGGGTCTGGTCGGCGATGATTTCGTCGCCCGCCTGGACCAGGCTGTAGATGGCCGAGGTGATGGCGCCCATGCCGGAGGCGGTGCAGAGGGCCGCCGTCCCGCCTTCCAGCTCCGCCAGCCGGCTTTCCAGCAGCGCCACCGTGGGGTTGCCGACCCGCGAATAGATGTAGCCGGGGTTCTCGCCGGCGAAGCGCCGCATGCCCTGTTCGGTGCTCTCGAAGGCGAAGGTGGAGGTCAGGTAGATGGGCGGCACCAGGGCGCCCTCATGCTGGCTCGGGTCGTGGTCGTGGTGGATCGCCCGGGTGGCGAAGCCCAAGGGCTTGGTGGGGTCGGCGGGTTTCATGGGTGGCTGCGGTGATGGAAGGCGTCGACTTGCTTTGTACGCCAGAGCGGGAAGGGGTAAAAGACCGCTTTCCTGGAAGAACGGTGAAGCCGCCATTGCGGGCGGACTCCCCCCGCCTGGTCGTGGCCCCTCTCGCCGAGAGGGTAACGTGTTATCCCTTACCCATCGGCAGGGGGGCCAGCAGGGCGCGGATGTCGGCTTCGCCGAACTTGGAAAGGGCGCCGGAATCCTCGGACAACACCCCGGCGGCCAACTCGGCCTTTTTTCCCTGCAGGGCGAGAATTTTCTCCTCGATGCTGCCGGCCACCACCAGTTTGTAGACGAACACTTTTTTTTCCTGGCCGATGCGGTGGGCGCGGTCCGTGGCCTGATTTTCCACCGCCGGGTTCCACCAGGGGTCGTAGTGGATCACAGTATCGGCCGCGGTCAGGTTGAGGCCGACGCCGCCGGCCTTGAGGCTGATCAGGAAGATGGGCACGTTTTCCTCCTGGAAGCGGCGGATCACGCCTTCCCGGTCCTGGGTCTCGCCGGTGAGCTTGACGTAATCCAGCTTGCGCTGGGTCAGCTCCTCCTCGATCAGGGCCAGCATGCTGGTGAATTGCGAGAACACCAGGATGCGGCGGCCCTCGTCCACCAGTTCCGGCAACATGTCCATGAGCTGATCCAGCTTGGCCCGCTCCTTCACCTTCTTCGCGCCTTCCAGTTTCACCAGGCGCGGGTCGCAGCAGACCTGCCTTAGCTTCAGGAGTGCGTCCAGGATGATGATGTGGCTGCGGGCGAAGCCCTTGTCGGCGATGGCTTCGCGCACTTTCGCGTCCATGGCGCTGCGCACTGTCTCGTAGAGGTCGCGCTGGCCACCGTCCAGTTCCACGCTGCGCACGATCAGGGTCTTGGGCGGCAGTTCCCGCGCCACGTCTTCCTTGCGCCGGCGCAGGATGAAGGGTCGCACGCGGGCGGCGAGGAGATCGCGGCGGGTGGTATTGCCGTGCTTCTCGATGGGTGTGCGCCAGGTTTTCGTGAAGGCTTTCGCCTCGCCGAGAAAACCGGGCAGGAGGAAATCGAACTGGGCCCAGAGTTCGCCCAGGTGGTTTTCCAGCGGCGTGCCGGTCAGGCACAGGCGGTGTCGCGCCGAAATCCGGCGCACCGCGCGGGCGGCCTGGCTGGCGGCGTTCTTCACGGTCTGCGCCTCGTCGAGGATGAGCAGGTGGTATTCGTGGCCGGCCAGGTGCTCCGCGTCGCGCCACAACAGCGGATAGGTGGTGAGCACCACATCATGCTCGCGAATCCGGGTGAAGCGTTCGGCGCGTTCCTTGCCGTGCAGTGAGAGCACCTTGAGGGACGGTGCAAACCGGGCGGTTTCACGTTTCCAGTTGAAGATCAGGGAGGTGGGCAGCACCACCAGGCAGGGCTTGTCCAGACGTCCGGACTCCTTTTCCAGAAGCAGATGGGCCAGTGTCTGGGCGGTCTTGCCCAGGCCCATGTCGTCGGCCAGGATGCCGGCGAGGCCCTGTTCGCGCAGGTATTGCAGCCAGGCCAGGCCTTCCAGTTGGTAAGGGCGCAGGGTCAGGGTGAGGCCGGCGGGAGGCGTGGCGGGTCGGATGCCTTCACTGTGCCGCAACGCCCGCGCCAGCTTGCCCACCGCCTCCGCGCCGCGCCAGCGTTGCGCCTCGGCGAGATGTTCCAGGCGCGGTGCATCCAGGCGCGACAAGCGCAGGGGGCCGTCTCCCGGTGGGGCATCGAACAGGTCGATCAGGGTCAGGGCCAGGGGCTTGATGCGGCCGACCGGCACGCGCAGGCGCGCCCCGGCGGGGGTGATGAGAATGACCGGGGCCGTATCCGGCAACTGCCGCAACTGGGCAGCGTCGAGCCAGCGCGGGTCGCGCCGGAACAGTTCGTAGAGCAGCGGCGCCAGGGGCAGGCGCAGGCCATCGACGACGACGCCCAGACCCAGGTTGAACCAGCCGCCGGCATCCTCGTCGATTTCGCTTTCCCAGGTGTCCACGTCCACCACCAGATGGCGGAAGTCGGCCGGCATGTCCACCTGCCAGCCGGCGTCGCGCAAGGTGGCCAGGTGCTCGGACATGAACTGCGGCCACGCCACCGGGCTTTCCAGCCCCCACAGCCGCTGCGGCCGGGAACGCACGGCGAACAGGGTGTGGGGTGGCACCGCTTCGACCCCGGTGTCCTCCAGGGCCTGGAGCAGCCTTTTCTCCAGTTCTTCCCGGCGCCGCACCTGCACTGTTTCACCGTTGACCAGGGTCAGGACGTCCGTACCGCTGCCGGCTTCGATCAGGGCATCGCCGTATTGGAACAGCGGATGCACGAAGTCGAAGTGACGTTCGCCGTGGGCGTAGCGGCGAAAGCGGCCGACGTCATAGACCTCCAGGGTGCCTAGCCTGAGCATGGGAACCGGAGCGACGTCGATGATCCGTACCGTGCGCGCTGACGAAGGGGCGGCCACCGCCCTGGTCCTGGCATGGGCCCCCTCATCCGGGGCAACTTCCTTGCGCGGCAAGTTGGTGGAGGGTGTGGCCAGTCGCCGATCCTGGAGCAGGGTCAGCATGACGGCGGCGGCGTGCTCGCACATCCAGCCATGGCCGCAGGTGCAGCCGGAAATGGCGCGCGCCTTGCCGTTCTTGGCCTGGTCCAGGCTGATCACCACGCGATAAGGCAGGCGTTCACGACCCTTGACACTGGCGGCGATGCGCGGCGCGCGCACGTCGAGTTGGCTGACGCCGGCGAGAAAGGCGCGGGCTTGCTCGATCTTATCGGCGCCATACCAGCGCTGCAGATCCGCAGCGGAAAAATCGGGGAGTTGCGGCATACGGGTGTAACGGTGGCAGGGTGTCGATGCGCCGCGTGGCGCGATAGCGCTTACTTGGCCTTGTTGCAGTCACCCGACGCCGGCGCCGGTGTGGATTGAGCGTTCCCGGTCATGGCGGGCGGCGCGTTGCCCTGGGTTGGATATCCGGGCTGCGGGAAATAGAACCAGGGCACATAGCCCCAGGGCGCCGGGTTGTAGTTGGTGGGCGGCGGCATGTAGGTCGCCGTGGGGGGCGGCGCGGGCGGGGCGATGGGCGCCCTGTTGGCTGGCGCCAGGAGCGGCACCTCGGGAGGGGTGTACGGGACCGGCGGCGGAACTTTCAACTTCTCCTTGAGGGAGCGCCTGATGTCCGCCTCCAGTTCCTTCATCAAATTGTCCAGATAGTAGTTGCTCTCCTTCTTCAGGCGCTGCATCAGGATCTCAAGCTTGAACGCCAGGTCCGGCGGCAGCGTCACTTCCTCGTCATTGAAGGCGGCCAGCACCGAATCGCGCATGTATTCGACCAGTAGGCGAGTTTCCTCCTCGGTCAGGGCGTTTTTGAAGGAATGCCCGAGATCGGCCAGCGACGGCGAGGTTGCGGCCGGTGCTGGCGGATCGTCCGCAAGTGCGGAATGGGCCAGGCCGGCCAACAAGGCGGCGAGGCAACATGAGGGCAATTTCATGGCGAGTTCTCTGGAACAAGTGTCAGTGCGCCCGGCGGCATGCCCGGCGCGACCCCGAAGAATACCCTGATGCCGGTGGTGGAAGCCACGGCCTGGACGCGCAATGCGAGCCAGATTCCGATATTGCAGTGGAATCGCGAATCGGCCAGGGCGCGAAGCCCACGAGTAACGCTGTGATGAATGACGCGGGCTGACTTTACTCGGATAAGGGTAGTCCGGACGACGCGGGTACCAGTTTATCGTTGCACCATCGCAACCTGTTTGACACCGCCATGACCAAGGAATATGACGATTTTCTCGACCGTGCCACCCTGATCGCCGATCTGCGTTTCCTCGAATTCGATCACACCTGGGTGGAACACCCGGATACGCTGCCCGGCGAACGTCTTGAAGTACTCAGAAGGAAGGGGGCGAGGTTGCGGGGGGGGGGGGGGGGGGGG
>CAIXFP010000862.1 GCA_903918705.1 uncultured Pseudomonadota bacterium | reverse complement strand
CTCAGATGTACTTGAAGGCCAGGGAGGCCACTTCGATCAGCATCAGGACGAAGAACAGCCGCACCATGCCGCGCAGCACGGAAATCGGCGCCATGAACAGCATCTTCGGCGTGGCCAGGCCTTCCGTCACCGGAATTACCGTCACCGCCAGGCCGAAGGCCAGGGATTTCAGCCAGATGCTGGTCAGGATCGCCCCGTCGAACACCTTGCCCATGACCCGGGTGAAATCCGGAATGCTCCAGGGCTGTGGGCCGTACACCGCCAGGTAGGCCAGGACCAGGGCCAGCACGCTGGTGATGGCGGTCAGCGAGAGCACCGAGAGCATGCCGCCGATGACCCGCGGCATGAATTCCAGGCGCAGGGTGTCGACGCCGCTGGCTTCCAGGGCCTCGATCTCGTTGTGGATGCGCATCAGCGCCACTTCGGTGTTGATGGCGGAACCGGAGCGCAGGGCCACGAACAGGGCGGTGACCAGGGGCAGAACTTCCAGCACCAGCAGGCGCACCACCATTTCCAGAGCGTAGTCGGAAAGGCCGTATTCGGCGGCGGTGCCCACCACAATCTGGATCAGCACGAAGGAGAGGAGGGCGGCGAACAGGGTGAAGGGCACCAGGATCTGCACCGCGGTGAAGTAGATCTGCTTCATCACCACCGTGCGGGTGGCGCTGTTGTAGACCCCCGGCGACAGGGCCGCCACCACCACTTCCCCGGCCAGTGCCAGGGTGGCGCGCCAGATTTTCAGGGACGCCAGAATGGCGGCGCCGCGACGGGACAGGAAGTTGCTGATGGCCGGCATGGGGCCATATTACCCGGCGCGGCAGTCGTTCTGTAGAGGCCGCGTCGACCGTTCGGCGCGATCCTCCGGAAAGACGGCAGGCACGGCCGCGAAGGAGCAAGCGCCAGGCGCCAATGCGGTTGTATGATTTGCGCCATCACGCCTCGCTGACTGCCATGAAATCCTTCTTGCTCCTGTTTAGTTTCGTTGCCGCGCCGGCTCTGGCTGCCCCGGGTCTCATGCTCAAGGACGACGATCTGCGGGCCGGCGCCAACGCGGCCTCTGCCCATGTCGGCCACCTAGCCAAGGGGGCCGCCGTGGAGGTGCTGGGGCGCCAGGGCGGCTGGACCCAGGTGGCCGCGGGTGGCAGCAAGGGATGGGTGCGCATCCTCTCGGTGCGGCTCGCCTCCTCGGGCGCATCGGGCAGCGGACTGGCCGGCCTGGTCGAGGCCGGCGGCATGCAGAGCGACTCCAGCCGCGTGGTGGCGACCGCCGGCCTGCGCGGCCTCAGCGAGGAAGATCTCAAGGCCGCCCATTTCGATGCCAACCAGCTCATGATCCTGGACCGCTATCAGGCGGGGCGCGGCGTCGCCGAGCAGTTCGCCTATGGCGGCGGCCTGCGCCACCGTGACCTCGACTATCTGCCGGCGCCGCAAAGCGCACCCAGCCAGAATCCGGACAAGGGCAAAGCCAGCCCCTACGGCGACAACGGCGGCCTGTTATGACGCCTTGCCCTGGCGCCATCCTCCAGCCCGAAACCGGGCGCCCTACTTTTGCGATGAGCAAGCAGCCATGAAACGCTCACTCTCCTGGATCCTCGTCGCGCTATGCGGCATCGGCCTCGCCCAGGCGGGGAATTTCGACAGTTATTTCAAAGATCTGCTCAAGAAAAAATTGCAGCCGGCGCAGCCCACGGCACCGAGTCCGCCCACCGCGCCCAATGCTCCGACGGTCCCGCAAGCCTCCCCGTCGGACCAGTTGCTCAAGGCCCTGCTTTCCGGGAAGACCTCCGAGGCGGACGAGATTCGCATCGGCCAGCAGATCGCCGGCAACCTGCTGGGCGCCGCGCCGCTGGTGCGGGACGACGACCTGCAGCGCTATGTCAACAAGGTGGGGCGCTGGGTCGCGCTGCAGAGCGAGCGTCCCGACCTGCCCTGGCGCTTCGGCGTGATCGAAAGCGACGACATCAACGCCTTCGCCGCACCCGGCGGCTATGTCTTCATCACCAAGGGCCTCTACAAACTGCTCAGGAACGAGGCCGAACTGGCCGGCGTGCTGGGGCACGAGATCGGCCATGTGATCCGCAAGCACCACCTCAAGGTCTTGCAGAAATCCCAGGTCGTCGCGGCGTTTGGCGCGTACTTCAGCAGCCAGGCCAAAAACGAAAACCAGATCGTGCAGAACCTGATTGGCAACGGCGCCGAGATCGTCGCCCGCGGTCTCGACAAGGACGCCGAATTCGAGGCGGACCGCATCGGCCTGGTGCTTTCCGCCCGCGCCGGCTACGACGCCTACGCCTTGCCGGCGGTGCTGGCGGAGATCGGCCATGTCGCCAAGGATGACAAGAAAGTGTCGCTGCTGTTCAAGACCCATCCCCTGCCGGAAGACCGCCTCAGCCAGCTGTCCGAAGCGGTGGGCAGCCGCCTTGATGGCCTCGCGGAAGGGCAGAGCCTGGCCGAGCGCCTGTATCGCCCGCACTGATTGGAAATTCATGACCCTCAACCTGCGTCACCGCCGCTTCCTTGGACAATTCGGGCTATCCCTACTCCTGCTGCTGGTCTTGTCCGGCCATGTGGCGCAGGTCTACAACCTGTTTTTCGTGGCGAAGCTGGATGCCGCGCTGTATGACCTGAAGCTGCGTCTGTTTCACCCCGCAGGCGTGGATGAGCGGGTGGTCATCGTCGACATCGACGACAAGAGCCTCAAGGAAATCGGGCGTTGGCCCTGGCCGCGGGAGCAGACCGCCAAGCTCACCCGTGCCCTGTTCGAGCAGTATGGCGTGGCCGCGGTGGGCTTCGACGTGGTCTTTTCCGAACCGGACCAGAGTTCCGGCCTGCCCGTGCTGGAGCGCATCGCCCTGGGGCCCCTGGCCGGTGATGCCGGTTTTGCGGCCAGCCTGGCGCGCATCCGCCCGCAACTGGATTACGACGGCAAACTGGCCGAGGCCCTGGGCAGCGGCCCCACCATCCTCGGCTACTACTTCAACTTCTCGCCCCCCGCGGTGGCCACCGGCAAGCTGCCCGCACCCCTGCTCCCCTGCGGCGAGCTGGCGCGACAGGGCGTCGTCCCGCGCCACACCCTGGGTTATGACGCCAACCTGGCGCGCCTGCAGGAGCGCGCGGCGAGTGCCGCCTTCTTCAACATGGAAGCGGATTTCGACGGGGTGGCCCGGCGCATGCCGATGCTGCTCGAATACAACGGCCAGTGCTACGGCTCCCTCGCCCTGATGACCGCTCGCGCCGGCATGGGCGTGGCCCGGACCCGTATCGTCCCGGCCAGTGGCCAGCATCCTCCCGCCCTGGACCTGGACGGACTGCGCGTGCCGCTGGATGCGGCGGGCCAGGCCCTGGTGCCGTACCGTTCAGCCAACGCCTTCGCCTACGTTTCCGCCAGCGACGTGATCCATGGGCGGGCGCCCTCGGCCAGCCTGGAAGGCCGTATCGTCCTGATCGGCTCCACCGCGCCGGGCATCATGGATCTGCGCGTCACCCCGATTTCCAAGGTGTTTCCCGGCGTGGAAATCCACGCCAACCTGATCTCCGGCATCCTCGACGGCACGGTGAAGTGGGAGCCGGTGCACGTGAAAGCCATGGAGCTGCTGGCCGTCACACTGGCCGGCCTGCTCCTGGCCGCCTTGCTGCCGGTGGTGTCGCCGCTCTGGGCCGGCGCCATCACCCTGGGCCTGGTGGCCTTGCTGACTGGCGGCGATTTCTACGCCTGGTCCGCCTGGCATGCCCAGCTTCCCCTGGCCGCCTCGCTGTTGGCGGTGCTGGGCCTGTTCGTCCTCAACATGAGCTACGGCTTCTTCGTCGAGGCCCGCTCCAAGGCCCAGATCACCAAGCTGTTCGGTCAATACATCCCGCCGGAACTGGTGGACGAGATGGCCAAGGATCCGGCGCGCTACAGCCTGCGCGGCGAATCCAAGGTGATGTCGGTGCTGTTCTCCGACATTGTCGGTTTCACCAGCATTTCCGAGGGGCTGGAGGCGGCGCAACTGGCCGAGATGCTCAACCTGTACCTGTCCGCCATGACCCGCATCGTCCAGGACGGGCGCGGCACCATCGACAAGTACATCGGCGACGCCATTATGGCCCTGTTCGGCGCGCCCCTGGATCTCCCGGAACATGCGCGTCTGGCCTGCCGCACCGCCCTGGACATGGTGGCTACCG
>CAIXFP010000861.1 GCA_903918705.1 uncultured Pseudomonadota bacterium | reverse complement strand
CGAAGGCCAGCAGCAAGGCCGCGCCGGTGCCGACACTGCCCGATGCCAGGGCGGTGATCAGCACGCTGTAGACCAGTCCGCACGGCAGCCAGCCCCACAAGGCACCTGCCGCCAGGGCCTGACCCAGAGTCCGGATCGGCATCACCCGCGCCAACACCGGCTGCAATCGCCGCCATAGCCCGCCGCCCGCCCGCTCCAACCACAGCACGCTCTGGTTCACTCCGGCGAGATAGAGGCCGAGCAGGATCAGCACGATCTGGGCCAGGATGTAGAGCCCCTGCTGCAGCGGGAACAGGGAATGAGAAAGAAACGCCGCAGAACCGATCAGACCGGCCAGCGCTCCCGCCGCCGCATAACTGGCGATGCGCCCGGCGCTGTAGGCGAGGTGGAAGGCGATGGGCTGCCGCTGCCCCGACTGCAACGACATGGCCGCGACGATTCCGCCGCACATGCCGACGCAATGGGCGCCGCCGAGCAGGCCGGTGAGAAAGGCGGCGAAGAGGGAGAGTTCAGGCACGGGCCGTCACGGTGAAGTGGATGCGGGCGCTATTGTGCCCGATACACCTGCCCGCCCGGCGGCGCCCGTGGGGCCTGAGCGGCAGTGAAATACGAGGCCTAATGCCGACTCAACGCGTGGACTGACAACCCCGACGGGAGCTACAGCACGATCTGCGCCCCCAATTCCACCACCCGGTTGGGCGGCAGGCCGAAGTAGGCGGCAGGACTGCCGGCGTTGCGGGCCTGGGCGATGAACAGCTTTTCCCGCCACCAGGCCATCTCCGAGCCTTTCTTGGAAATCAGGGTCTCGCGGCCGAGGAAGAAGGTGGTGTCCTCGAAGCCGCAGGGCATGCCCTTGCCGGCGCAGGTGTGCAGGGTCTTGGTCAGGTTGGGTTGGTCCATGAAGCCGAAATCCACCTGGACCCGGGAAAAGCGCTCGTCGATCTCCTCGATATGGACCCGCTTGCTCACCGGTACGAAGGGCTGGTCGAGGAAGTTCACGTTCATGATCACCACCCGCTCGTGCAGGCACTTGTAGTGCTTGATGCTGTGCAGCAGGGCATGCGGCACCTGGGCCGGATAGGGGGTGAGGAATATCGCCGTGCCCGGCACCCCCGGCAGGCCAGCCAGCTTCATGCTCGCCGCGAATTCGGCCAGCGACAGGGTACCCTGGTCGCGGCGTTTTCTCAGGAGGGCGCGGCCTCGCTTCCAGGTGGTCATCAACAGGAACAGGAGCACGGCGAAGGTCAGCGGGAACCAGCCGCCATCCGCTACCTTGACCAGATTGGCGCTGAAATAGGTGAGGTCCACCGTTAAAAAAGCGCCCACCACCAGGGCGGCGCGCCACCGCCCCCAGCCCCAGATGCGGCGCGCCACCACGTGCACCAGCAGGGTGGTGATGATCATGGTGCCGGTGACGGCGATGCCGTAGGCCGCGGCCAGGTTGTCGGAGGAACCGAAGCTCACCACCAGGGCCGCCACCAGCAGGAACAGCGCCCAGTTCACGCCGGGCAGGTAGATCTGGCCGCGCTCCCGGCTGGAGGTGTGCTGCACCCGCATGCGCGGCACGTAACCCAGCTGGATGGCCTGGTGGGTGATGGAATAGGCGCCGGAAATCACCGCCTGGGAGGCGATCACCGTGGCGGCGGTGGCCAGGATCACCAGGGGCAGCAGCGCCCAGGTCGGCGCCAGGTGATAGAAGGGGTGGGCCAGGGCCTTGGGGTCGGTCAGCAGCAGTGCGCCCTGGCCGAAGTAGTTGAGGGTGAGCGCGGGCAGCACCAGGCCGGCCCAGGCCATGCGCACCGGCTTGCGGCCGAAGTGGCCCATGTCGGCGTAGAGCGCTTCCGCTCCGGTCACCGCCAGCACCACCGCCCCCAGGGACAGGAAAGCCAGGTGCGGCTGGCCCAGGAAGAAGGCCACGGCGTGGGTCGGCAGCAGCGCGTACAGCACCATCGGCATCCTGGCGATATTCAACACGCCCAACAGTGCCAGGACGAAGAACCAGACCCCCATGATCGGCCCGAACCAGGCACCCACCTTGCCGGTGCCGTGCTTCTGGATGACGAACAGGCCCAGCAGCACCGCCAGGGTGATGGGCACCACCCAGTGCTTGAACAGGGGCGTGGCCACAGCCAGCCCTTCCACGGCGGAGAGCACGGAGATGGCCGGGGTGATGATGCCGTCGCCATAGAACAGCGCCGCCCCGAACAGGCCCAGCAGCACCAGGACGTGGGCGCGCCGGGAGTCGTCGTTGGCGCGCTGCTCCAGGGCCAGCAGGGCCATGATGCCGCCCTCGCCGTGGTTGTCGGCGCGCATGATGAAGGCCGCGTACTTGAGGGAGACGATGGCCACCAGGCTCCAGAAGATCAGGGAGAGGATGCCCAGCACGTTGTCCGGCGTCACCAGCACCGGATGATGGGCGCCGGAGAACACTTCCTTGATGGCATACAGCGGGCTGGTGCCGATATCGCCGTAGACCACGCCGAGGGCGGCCACGGCCAGGGTGGCGAGGCGTTTCGATTCGCTGGAAGGGGTCATCGGGAGGAAACGAACGGCTCTGGTGCCTTGCAGGCTAGCACAGCCGGAACGGCGCGGGTCCGCTTCGGCGGAGCATAGCCGCAATGTGTTGGGCACACGCTCCGCCTTGTACGAGCTGCACTCTACGGTTTCAACCGCTGCGCCAGCGGTGTCGGATCACCATCCAGAGGCCGCTGCCGGCGAGCAGGATGAACAGCACCCCCACCGTATCGACCAGATAGGGTCCGTAGTGCCCCAGGATATGGCCGCTGTGCGCATCCAGGAGCACTCGTTCGACGGGCAACCGCGGACGCAGGGCAAGGGCGGCGCTCGCCCGCGCCGCGGCGGGCAGCGGTGCGCGAACGGCCCAGGCCACCGGGCCGGCGTAGGGCGCCCAGTTGAGGCCGTCGCGGCTGGCATAGCGCTGATCCCGCGCATCGGCGAGCACCACCATGCCGGCCCCGGCGCCGATGCGCGCGATGGCGGCCAGCGGCAGGTCGCCGCCATGCAGGTTGTCCACCGGCAGGCCCCGGGCATCGAAGATGGCGAGGCTGCCGGTATCGGCCGCGAACAGTAGACGCTCGCCGGCCACCAGCCCGAGGAGCCCGGGCAGAGGCGTTGCCAGCAGGTGGCCATCCAGGACGGTCTGCTCCGCGTTGCCCGCCAGCCAGTGGTTCCCGGCGAGGTAGCCATGTTCCGGGACGACGGCGCGCAGACCGTACAGCCCGGTGATCCAGGGGGCGCTGACCGCCGCATGGTCCAGGCCGAGGTCGGCACTGTGGTTGAGAACGATGCCGCTGCCCGCCAGCCAGAGCACGAACAGGCCGGCCATCATGCCCAGCCGGCGGTGCCAGCGGTGCAGCAGGGCGCCGAGCTTGAGCCGATGCGGGGTCGCAGCCCGCCGTGGCGGCTTCATGGCGCGCGCTCGTTCAGCACCAGAGCGGCGCGGGCCATCCGCTGCATGGCCTGCACCGAAAGGGTGGCGCCGGAAATGCCGTCGATGGGCTTGCTCAGGCCGTTGTCACGCAAGCGGGCGCCAGCGAATTGGCGCAGGAAGGAGGGATAGCGGATTTCCATGCCGCGGGTTTCCCGGTAGACCAGCAGGCGCGCCGCCGCGATGGCGTCCTTCTCCACCACGAAGCCGGCGGTGATGGGGTATTCCTTGCCCAACTCGTCGAGCACCCAGGCGCTCTTGCCGTTCTCCCGCCAATAGCGCAGGCGCGCCTGGCCGTAGGGGTGCCCAAGCACCGCCTTGAGGGCGGCCTGGGCGCCGTTGTCGAGCCAGAGCACCCGGGCCTGCGGTAGCGCGCCGAAGCTCTCGCGCAGGAAATCGTCCCGGCTCAGGTATTCCGTGTCGGCCAGGGCGCCGCCGGCGGCGCCGAGCAGGGCGAGACCCAGGCTAATACGTGAAACCCAGGCCGAGATCGAAGCGGTTGCGCGAGGAATCGACATGGAAGGACTGGTAATCGGCTTTGAGAACGACATTGGGATTGAGCTTGTAGTTGAGGCCGACGGTGGCCACCGATTCGGTGCCGGCCGGCGTGTCGGCCTGGGCAACGCCGGTGGGCAGGGCGGCGTAGGAACTGGCGACATTGTAGCGTTCGTACCGGACGAAGGGCGCCAGCGAGCGCTTGCCGTTGTCCCATAGGCGGTAGGCCGCCTGGGTGTACCAGCCGAAGAACTCGCTGGGGATGGGGGTGGCTTCACCTGCCTGGGGTGGTGCCTGGTTGTAGGCCACCGTGCCGGAGATCGCGCCGTGGGCGTATACCGCGGAGAGATCCCAGCGATCCGGAGTCCAGCGCGCGTGGACATCCCAGAGCGTGACGCGAGCGCCATCCAGGGTGGGCTGGGCCGCCGCCGACGGATTCGATGACCCCACCAGGCCGCCTTGTCCGGCCCCGCCGCTGAACAGGCTGGCCCCCACCACCAGGCCGGGGGTGCCGCGCCAGTTGAGCGCCCCGTAGAGCGCGAGATCCTTGGCATTGGCCAACTGCATCTCCTGGTGCACGCAACCCAGGGGGGACTGGCGGCATGCGCTGGTGCTGGCCGGATCCCACTTCGCCAGGTTGAAGCCGGTGGTGATGCCGGCATCCCATGCCAGGCCGGCATCGCTGGACCCGTAGAGGCCGACGCCACCCTCGCGCCAGGTGCTGGGGATGATCGCGGTCTCCACGAAATTGCGCTCGACGCCGTAGTAGGCGGTGGGCTCGTGGGACTCGTTGAGCAATCCGAAGGGCATCAGGAACAGTCCGGCCTTGAGGTTGGCGCTCGGGGCCAGGCGGGTGTCGATGTAGAACTGTTCCACCTCGGCTTCGCCGGCATCCCCGGACGACGCCACGGCATGCTCGAACTCGAATTCGGACATGAACCGGGTGTCCGCGTCGAAGCGGTGGCCGAAGCCGAACACCGCTCGGCGCAGATCGGCCTGGCTCCGACTGGCGTCGCGGAAATGGTTGTAGTTGAGTTCGCCATAGCCGTAGATCGTGGTGGTCCCCGGCGCCGCACCGGCTTCTCCGCCGCCACCGGATGCAACTGGCGCCGAAGTGCTCGCCACGGCTTCCTGCTGGCTGGCGATGGCTTCGGTCTTGGAGTCGACCTGTTTCAACTGGGCCGAGAGGGTCTGCACCATAGCTTCGAGTTTCTCGATGCGCGCGCGCAGTTCCGCGTCGTCGGCGTGGGCGCAGGGCGCGGCCAGCAGCGCCGCGATCATGAGGGAGAGTTTGGTTCGTTGCATGAAGTGCTCCGGGGTTTCAAGAAAAGCGATTCGGTAATCTTGGGCAGTAGGGCG
This sequence comes from uncultured Pseudomonadota bacterium, assembly GCA_903918705.1. GTDB lineage: Bacteria > Pseudomonadota > Gammaproteobacteria > Burkholderiales > Thiobacillaceae > PFJX01. Next base: position 346 of record CAIXFP010000861.1, on the reverse strand, counting down.
AAAACCCTTCGCGACGGCGAGGCCCCGCTTGCAGCCAATGTAGAATCACTCAACATTAGAGTAATGATAACCATTCCAATTTGATGTGGCAACAGTAGCGTTTTCTAGCAGCCTGTCGGAGTGCGCCGTGCAAAGGCGCTGTTTTCCAGCGGGTGCGAACCCCGCCCGGCCACTTTCGCTCCGGCCGGAAGCAACTGGAGCAGTCGTGGAGGCGACGAAGCGGCTGAAGCCTCTGGTGAAGAAGGTTCTGTAAGGAACTTGGCGAACGTGCAGGCCGTAACGTGAGTGAACGCTGAGCAGGCCTCGAAATAGCTGATGCGGATGCCGACCCGACTCTGACACGGGG
>CAIXFP010000860.1 GCA_903918705.1 uncultured Pseudomonadota bacterium | reverse complement strand
GCGGGCTTCGCCGCCGGGGGCGAGACTGGCACCATCCTGGCCCTGGGCCTCTCGGTGGAACTCCTGTTCCTCGGCCTCGCCCTGACCTCTGCCGCCAATGCCGGCTGGCGCATCGTCGCCATCTCCGGCGCCCTGGGTGCCACCGTGCTGGCCTTCTCCCTGCTCGGCAACCTGCTGCTCACCGGCGCCTCCCACGCCGTCATCGGCGGCGCCCTGGCCTTCAGCGCGGCGGCCCTGCTTTACCTGGTCACCGAGGAATTGCTGATGGAAGCGCACCAGGTGGAGGAAAAACCTTTCGCCACCCTGGTGCTGTTCGGCGGGTTTCTCACGTTCTGGAGTATTCAGATTTTTGGGGCGTGAGGGATGGGCACTCATGCCCATGGTGAGGGGCTGTGAAGAGATGCCGGCTCCAGGAATAACCGTCATTCCCGCACCAGCGGGCGTTGCCCGGATGCAGCCCGCCCGCCGCCGGCGGACATCCCACCCACGTTTCCAGGCGGAATCCGGGGAAGGTGGCACGAAACCAGAAGTTGCTGCCGGCCCATCCATCCCGGATTCCACCCGCGAACCGACGGCGCGGTTTCAACGATCACTGGGGCGGGCTCTATCCGTATATGGACTCCTCCTGATAAGCAAGGGTGTGGAAACGCAAATTCTGTTGACCAGACACTGGAGCGACACCAAGCGGCTGCATATATGACCTTGGTTGGGCGGTGGGGCGGGTGGATCAGCGTGCAGGCGCAGAGTTATCCACGGCCGCCCGCCCGGAAGCGCGCCTCTCACGCTGGCGGGAGGGCGGGCGGCGGTGGATAACTCGTCCCACTCGGTACGGGCGCCATTCGGGCTGCCCGTCCGTGCCGGGGTGTTCGGTAACGCGATCAAGACCCGGTCTCTAGGCTTGCGTGAGCGAATCAAGAGGGTGGCGGCAAGGTACGACTGCGACCGTATATCCGACCTGTTGGTGGAGTTTTGCGACTCCTGGCCATGATGGGCATCCGCGCGACGGGGGCTAATCGGGCTATCGGCCTCGAAGGCCTCCGGATGTAGCAGGCTCACCCGCCGCCGGTTCGACCGTTTTGCCATCTCTCTCTTCACTGACGCAGCCATGAATTGAACGGGTTACTTGTTTGGCGACGCTTCAGGCCGTCGCCATACCATGTGCACTGTCATAGCTCCCGCCTCGGGTGAGCAGTGCCCAGACGATGCGTGCGTTCTTGTTGGCCAGGGCCACCGCGGCCACATTCTTGTGGCGCCGCGCCGCGACCCCCGCAAGCCAGCGGCTGCGCGGGTCGTTCTTGTTGCCCACCGCCCTGAGCACGGCACGCGCCCCGTGGATCAGCAGCGTGCGCAGGTAGCTGTCGCCGCGTTTGCTGATACCCAGGAGATGATCCTTGCCGCCGCTGCTGTGCTGGCCCGGGGTGAGCCCCAGCCATGCCGCCAGGTCGCGCCCACGCTTGAACTGGCGACCGTCGCCCACTGCCGCCGCCAAGGCCGTGGCCGTGATCGGCCCGATTCCCGGCACGGATTGCAGGCGCTGCGCCACCGGGTCTTCCTTGGCGGCGACCGCAATTTCCTGGTCCAGTTCGTCGACCCGGTGATCCAGTTCCACCAGATCCAGGCGCAATCCTTCCAGTAGGCGGCGGAACAGCGGGGTCAGGCCGTTCGAGGCATCTTCCTGAATGTCGGGTATCGCGCGCCGAATCTGCTCGATGCGGGCGGGCACGATCTCGCCGTATTCCGCCAGGAGCCCGCGAATCTGGTTAACCTTGGCGGTGCGGCTTTTGACCAGCTCGCTACGGATACGATGAACCGCCTGCATGTCCTGTTGCGCGACGGTTTTGATGGCGACAAAACGCATGTTGGGTCGCCCCACGGCTTCGCAGATTGCTTCCGCATCGTTGGCGTCATTCTTCTGGCTTTTCACATAGGGTTTGACGAACTGGGGGGCGATCAATTTGACCTCATGGCCCAGTTGCGCAAATTGGCGCGCCCAGTAGTGCGCACCGGCGCAGGCCTCCATGCCGATCTTGCAGACGGGTTGCTTCTCGAAAAACGGGAGCACCTGACTGCGTTTCAGTTGTCGCTTCAAAACCACCCGCTCATCCCGGTCCACTCCATGCACCTGGAAAACCAGCTTTGCCAAATCCAGACCAATCCGTGTAGCGTTCATCTCGGACTCCTTCTTTCGTCGACTGGTTGATGACTGCTCCAGTCTGGCACTTCGATGCCGTTACCGTGAGGAGGAGTCCATCCCATTGGGCTACGGGCTACGCTCGCTGGGAGGACCAGGAAGAGGAGTTGAAGTACTTGATCGGCGGGCACATGGGGGCCGTGGGCAATGTGTTGTTCAGTAAATACCGCCTCATCGGCGAGTTCGCACGCCATACCTCAGACATGCTGGAACACCTGAACGACAAGCGGCAGCCCCGCGATTTCGAGCGCCAGGCGCGGGAGGGTTGCCGGAAGG
>CAIXFP010000859.1 GCA_903918705.1 uncultured Pseudomonadota bacterium | reverse complement strand
GGGTCGGTGCTGTTCTCCATGCCCTTCGCGGTGCAGCCGATCCAGAACGCCTTCGAGGCCATGGGCAGCCGCCCCATGGAAGTGGCGGCCACCCTGCGCGCCGGGTTCCTCGACCGCTTCTTCAGCGTCGCCCTGCCCCTGGCGCGGCCCGGCCTCCTCACCGCCATCGTCCTGGCCTTCTCCCACACCGTGGGCGAATTCGGCGTGGTGCTGATGCTGGGCGGCAACATCCCGGGCGAGACCCAGGTGGTGTCGGTGGCCATCTACAACCACGTGGAAGCCATGGAGTACGGCCCCGCCCACTGGCTGGCGGGCGGCATGGTGGCCTTCGCCTTCGTGGTGCTGCTCTCCCTCAACCTGCTGGCCAGGCGGCGGGAGCCATGAGCCGTATCATCGATGCGCTTCGCTCCGCTCAGCACATCCTACGGGGGAGGCGCGTGCCATGAGCATCCGCGCCAAATTCCGGCTGGATCGCGGCGACTTCAGCCTCGACGTGGATCTCGACCTGCCGGGCCGGGGCGTCACCGCCCTGTTCGGCGAGTCCGGCTCCGGCAAGACCACCCTGCTGCGCCTCATCGCCGGCCTCGAGCGCGCCCCCGGCCATCTGGAAGTGAACGGCGAGGTCTGGCAGGACGACACCGTGTTCCTGCCCACCCACCGCCGCGCCCTGGGCTACGTGTTCCAGGAGGCCAGCCTGTTCCCCCACCTGACCGCCCGGCGCAACCTGGAATACGGGATGAAACGGGTGCCGGCCGCGCAGCGGCGGGTGGACCTGGACCGGGTGCTGGACCTGCTGGGCATCGGCCATCTGCTGGAGCGCAAGCCCGACCGACTCTCCGGCGGCGAACGCCAGCGCATCGCCATCGGTCGCGCCCTGCTCACCAGTCCGCGCGTGCTGCTCATGGACGAGCCCCTGTCCGCCCTGGACCTGGCGCGCAAGCAGGAAATCCTGCCCTACCTGGAACGGCTCCACGACGAACTGGAAATCCCCATCCTCTACGTCAGCCACGCCCCCGACGAAGTGGCGCGCCTGGCCGACCACCTGGTCGCCCTGGAGCAAGGCCGCGTCGTGGCGACGGGGCCGTTGTTGGAGACCCTGGCGCGACTGGATCTGCCCATCCGCCTGGGCGAGGATGTGGGTGTGGTGCTCGACGCGGTGGTGGCGGAACGGGACGAGGCCTGGCATCTGCTGCGCGCCGATTTCACCGGCGGCGGACTCTGGGTGCGCGACAGCGGCTTGGCCGTCGGTCGCCGCGTCCGCGTGCGCATCCTCGCCCGCGACGTCAGCCTGGCCCTCACCCATCAGGAAGACACCAGTATCCAGAACCTGTTGCACGGCAGCGTGGACCAGATCGCCGACGACCATCATCCGGCCTTGGCACTGGTGCGTATCCAGGTGGGTGAAGCCGCCATCGTCGCCCGCCTCACCAAGCGTTCCGCCCGTACTCTGGGGCTGAAGCCCGGCAAATCGGTCTGGATCCAGATCAAGGCCGTGGCCCTGATCGGCTGAGCCGGCCAGCTCCAGCATGGCGGCGAAGTCGGCTTCCTCAAATCCAGTCTGCAACCGAGAAAGCAAGGATCAACGACCCCATCGCCATTGATCCATCTGGCGTTTCAATTCCCCGTCTTCCTCCTCTATCGAATTAGACGTGGAGTCGGTGATGCAGTCGTCCGGTGGCGATGCGCGGCTCGATGGCACGGCGCTCTCTGGATGTGTTATTGAAGCGCCCTGAGGCGAGGAGTTGTCCCACACACAAATAGGTTATGGAACGCCGGGGGATCCGGAAGACAGTCCAATTTGTAGCTGGGCGGCCACCCCGTCTCGTAGGGCTCGAATGTGATGGTCTGTTCGAAGATCAGGGCCTTGCCGGTCGGAGTGGGAGGCAGCGGCGGCAGGGATTGAATGGCTTTCCGGGCGAGCTTCGCGGCCTGAGCCGAGGTCGCCCAAAGTTCCTCGATCCTGGCGACCTTCCCGCTGGGCGCAATCTCGATACGATCGTGGAGAGGGTGTCTGCCTGTCCAGGATGATCCAAAGAGGCCGCGGTCGAAAGTTCAGGATGGACGCGCTCAGCCCGATAGCTCCTGGACATGGGCTTCCTCTCGGTAATCGGCGCTGCCAGGAGGCGAACCTGTAGGGGTTGCGAAGCGGCCCGCGGCGCCTTGTCCATTCTGAACATCAGCAAGCTGGCGTGAAGCACCAGCGACAGCGCAAGGGTCACGAGTAACCTTGGCGAGGCTCTTGGCATGCAGCCTTTCCCCTTGGCCTGCTGCGCCTGCGCGTTCGCTAAAGCGCCGGTTTGACTCTGGCAGGCAGATCCATCAACTCCGGCACCGCTGCACCATTACGGACTCTGCGGCAACCAAGGTGTTGGGGGGTGGGCGCAGGAAAGCGGCTAACAACACGAATGATGCAGTGCATCGGAGAAGGCAGCTAGGGTGGCCGGGTGGTGAGCCGCTTTTTTCGATCTCCGGCCACTTCCGACATTGCCTTGGCTGCCCCGCGCGGTTATCCTTGCGCGGCTTTTTCGACCCCGGTCGGAACAAGCTTGGAGACGTGGCCGAGTGGTCGAAGGCACACCCCTGCT
>CAIXFP010000858.1 GCA_903918705.1 uncultured Pseudomonadota bacterium | reverse complement strand
CTTCACCGTGATCGGACCGAAGGCGCCGTTGGAAAGCGGTACCGTCATGTAGACCTGGCTATTGCCGTATTGCCCGCTGCCGTAGTCGTACACCGACTGCACATCCGGGCCGTTGCCCGTGCCCGGGTCCAGGACCGCCGTGCTACCCAGGTCGTATTCGCTGTTGTTCCCCTCCACGAAGCCCGAGCCGTACAGGTACACGTAAGCCACGCTCCCGTCCGAAGCCACCGAGCTCACGCTGATCCCGGTCACCGTCGGCAGGATTTGCAACGGGAAGGTGCCGTCCGGGAAATCGGTCCGTGTGCTGCCCACCAGGGAATACACCACCGCATTACCGGTGACGGCATTCAGCGGCACGGTGAAGTAGGCCAGGCTGCGGGCGGCATCGACACGAGCCACGCCCACGGTCAGGGTGGACTTGGTGCCCGAACTGTCGATGACGGCAAAGGTGGCCTTGGCCGTATTCGGGTCGAAGGGCACTTCGATGGCGATCTGCTGGCCAGGGTTGGCGGAAGGTGCCTGGAGTATCGCCGGGGTACCGCTGGCCGCCTTGACATCGCTGGCCGGGCGGATCGTGAAATGCCGGACGATGGGCGCGGTGAGAGCATTGCCGGCCTGGTCGCTGATGATGGACGGCGCCACGGTAAGCTGATAGTTGCCGGCGGTCAGGAAATTGGCTGGAATGATCGAGACGATCTGGCCGAAGGAACGGGTGTCCACATTCACCGGAACGGTGACGTCATCCGCGGTGCCGAAGACCCCATCGCTGCCCGCGCCGACGAGGGAGATGCCGGACGGACTGATCTTGCTGACATTGAGGGGCTCGTCAAACTGGATGTCGATGGAATTCACGAAGAAACGGCTGGCCCCTTCATCCACGCTGATGCTGGTGATTTGCGGCGGGAAAGTATCGGCCACCACGTCCAGCACGATGGGTGCGGACAAGGTCACGTTGCCACCGGTATCGGTAGCCCGCACCTGGATGGTCATCTTGTTGCCACCCTGGGCCAGGGTCGGCGCCTGGGCGGTGAGACTCCAGGGGAAGGAAGCATCGTTCGCTACCACCTGGCCGTTGACCAGCAGTTCCACATTGCGTACCTGAACGTCATCGCTGACGATCGGCGTCACATTGACTGTGCGGCCCTCGATCACCTGGATGCCAGGGGTGTTCGGGTCGGCATCGATGGCATTGACGGAAACGGAGACGGTGGGTGCGACGCCCTTCGTGTCGAACGCCATGTAGTTGACCACTTGCAGTCCGGAAGCGCCATCGGCGACGAACGCCAGTCCGTTGGCGATGACCAGGCCGTTGGGCGCGTCAGGCAGGGTGTAGCGGGTGACGAACGCGCCCGTATTGGTGGGGTCGGTCACGTTGGAAACATCCAGGACGTTGGCGTAGCCCTGCATGAAGATGTAAGGATGACCGATGCTGATCAGTTGCCCTGATCCATTGGCCGCCAGGTCCTCTCCCACAATGTTGTTTGCGTCAACGCCACTGAGCAAACTCATGTGGGCGGGGTCGGTCACGTTGACCGTCATGAAGCCTTGCGAGAGATCGCCACTGGTGCCGACATACGCGACCCCGCCGCCCACGAACAGTTTGCCGCCACCGGCCGGCATGGCCAGGGTGCCAAGGGCGTTGAGCGAGTTGCCGACGATGCTGAAACTGCGCAGTGTATTGCTCGAATCCACGGAATACACCGTGGTTCCGTCAAGCGCGAGGCCAATGATGTTCGTCCCGCCCAGGCTGGAGAGGTCGACGGTCTGGAGCACGTCACCGGTGATGATATTGACCACGTCGAGTTGGGAGCCTGCCGCCACGAAGCCCAGGCCATCACGGGTCTGGACCGCGTTCACGGCACTCGGGAATGAAACCGTCTGCGTCAGGACCGGCGCGGAGGGATTGCTGATGTCGATCAGATGCAGACCGGCATCGCCGCCCGCCACCAGCGCAACGTTGCGCAGGGTATCCACCGCGATGCCGACGTTGGTACCCGTCAGATCCAATTGCGCGAGCACGGTCGGGCCGGTGAATTTGGAAACGTCCACCACGGCAAGGCCATAGTCTCCCGTGGCCACATAGGCGGTCAACTTGGTCGGGTCGGTCGTGGAGCCGACCACGGCCACGGCTTCAGCGCTGCCTCGCAGGGCGGTCGCGGAAAGCACCCCGGTGGGAAGGGCCAGACTGCCCAGCGGGTTGATGCCTTGCTGGATGGAGGTGTAGTCGTCGATGCCGTCCTTGTTGGTGTCCTTAGCGTTCGGATTGGAACCGATGGCGAATTCGATGTCGTCGGGCAGGCCGTCACCGTCGCTGTCCATGGCCGTACTCGCCTTGAACACCAATGAATGCGTCAAATTCGTCGAACTGCCGGAGGCGGAGGTGATGCCGTAACCATGGGCCACCATCCCGGTCACCGGATCGAAGATGGCGATGTGGTATTGCTGCGAGGCGGGCAGGAAGGCGGTGAAGTTGCCTTGCGCATCGCTCATGGTGTGGATGGTCGCGGCACTACCCAGGGCCGGGAATTCGATGGCCACGTAGTCGTTGCCCCAATGCGCCTGCCGGTCGGCATTGTTCGCAATGCCAGTTCCCATCAGGCCGACCTGGATGCTGGGCTGGGTGGGATCGTTGGTGCCGATGGCCACGGTGGCCCGCAACAGTCCGGCCTTGCCGGGTTTGAACACCGCGTTCAGGCTGAAGGACTGGCCACTTTGCAGGGTGATCGGATTGGTGGCGAGATCCACCGGGACGTTGGTGAGGGTGAAGTTATCGCCCCCCGACAATAGCGCGATCGACGAAATCACCAGCGGATTTTCGCCATCGTTGCGCACGACAACCACGCCGGCTTTCGCCACCTGGCTGCCCACGTCGGGCGAGCCGACATTGTTGCCGGAGATATCGACATTAGCACTCGGCGCGACCGACTTGGCATCGGTACTGAGCGTCAGTGTCGCGGTGGATTGCGTCGCATCGTTGCTCGTGATGGTGAGCGCGGAGGTCAAATGGCCGGCGGAACCGGGCAATGCCTGAACGCTGACATCATAGGATTCATGCGAATGCAGGGTGATGGAACTGAACGGGGCGGTCAGGGAGAAGGCGGAACTCCCGTTCAATGACAAGGAACTGATGGTGAGATCCTGGTCCCCCGCGTTGAACAACCGGAAGGTCGTCTGTGCCGATGTGCCGACATTAAGGGTGCCGAAATCCAGCCCACCCGCGGTAAGGGTGCCACCGCCAAAGGATGTGAGCATCAGGCGCGGGCCAGGCAGCAGAGGCACAGGCACGCTATCGCCACTATCGCTGCCGAGGTTCTTGAAGCCGTCCTTGCCGTTGACGGTGGTGTACGCGGTCATGTCCTGGGACAGGATCGTGTTCGCGCTCGCCACATCGGCATTGGTCCAGTTGCCGTTGAGGTCGATGCGCAGCACGGGAGCGGTATAGGTCTCGGTAAAGACCAGAGTGCCAGCGTTGTCAGTGGCATAGCTCATCAGATCGGTGCTGTTGATCTGGGCGTTGGCGGCGTTGTAATTGTCCCAGGGGTGGGCCAGGCCGAGGTTGTGGCCGTCCTCATGCACGACCGTGTCGGCGAAGTTGTTGACAAACGCGGTTTCGTTGGCGGCATTCGTGGAGCCGTAGATCTGGATATGGCTGGCAAGGATGGAGTTGACCTGTCCCGGAAGAGTCGCATTCAGATACTGGTCGAGCTGCAGGCCCTGCCATACGGCTGAGTACTGCGAGTACTGCGTGAAATAGGTCACCAGGGAAGCACGCGGCTTCAGGTCGACGCCGCCACCTGGCGACGACGTTCCCAGCAGCGTGAGGTCGGGGTTGGTCGCGAAATAGTTGTTCACGACCGAAGCGTTGGGATCGCCGACAGCGTCGGTCACCTTGATCTCGAAGCCAGCCAGCAAACTCGTGGCGCGCGTGATGACCGCGGAAGCCAAGGCTTCACCACCATCGGCGGTGACCGCCGTGATGAAGGCCGCCTTCGTGGCGGCGTAGTTCGCCGAGGGACTGGCCGCCTCGTAGGGCGCCATGTAAGCATCGTAATGCGCGGCGAAGTCAACCAGAGCGGCCTTCAGGCCGGTCTTGTTGAGGGCGACCTGCTGCACCAGGCGACCGGTGCCCTTCAGGTTGATGCTGCCGAGATTGATGACGTGGCCATTGTCGGTGACCGACAGATCCAGGTTGGCGGTGAATTTCTCGGAGTCGGTGGTATCGGCCGGCGGATCGAAGTTGACCAGGATGCCGCCACCACCGGCCGCGAAGAAGGCCGTTTTCGGGTTGCTGCTGACGGCCACGTCGGGCTGGGGCGTGCCTCCAGCCAGATCAATGGTGACGAAGCGTTGCGCGTTGAAGAGTCCATCCATCGCCGTTTCGGGGAAATTGAGGGCGGTGGGATCGATACCGGCGTCCGCCGAGACATAACGGTCGACGTAATAGACGGTGCGGGTGCTGGTGGGCGGCGTGACCGGCGTGGGGCAGTCACCGCTGGGATCGGTCTGGCCGTCTTCCGTCTTGTAAGTAGTCTGGGTGACGGTGATCTTGGCGCCATAGAGCATGTAGTTCTGCAGCGTCTTGATACCGTTCGGGCCGAACATGTCCGTATAGGACTTGGCACCGATGGCCACCTCGGGATGAGAGGTGCCATCCACCACGAAACTGCCACCCGTGGCGCCGACACTGCCCGCGACGATGGCGAAACTGCCAAGCGGACCCTCGACATCGATGGTCACCAGGGTCTGATAACCGGCTGCGGGCGGACTGAACGTCAGGTCCAGGAAGGGATTACCCGTGTAGTCACCCGTCACCAGCGGCAAGCCGACGTAGTTCGTGGGCACGGTCGGATCGTTCAGCGGCGGAGTATCCGGCGGGCAGGGCGGCGGCGGTGTCGTCGTCACCGGCGTCCCCGGCGGCGTCAACCCATGCCACCCCGGCGCGCGGATACCCGAGCCTGGATCGGAGACCACGGTGAGGCCATCGGCGGAGACCGTGCCGGTGCCGTTGATCACCAGTCTTCCGGTGGTGTGGTCGAAGGACAGGATGTTGAGCTTGGTGCCCGGTGCCGCATTGAAGACGTTGGGCAGGGTGATCTGCAACGGGTCGGTGAAGGCGGTAACACCCGGCGCCTGGATGGTGATGTCGAAGGTGTGCTGCATCACCCCCGGCGGCAGCATGTCCTTCACCAGTTCCGCGGGCACCGTCGCCACGCCGATCTGCACATTGGAAAGCACCTGGCCATCGGCCCCCACGGCGCTGCCGGGGTTCGCGGTCAGCGTCAGCTGGCTGCGCTGCTGGTCGGTGAGTTCGGGGGCCGCGGTCTGGTCCACCGTGATGGTGGTGGGCGCCGTGTCGCTCACCGCCTGCATGGTCGCGTTGGGCACCCGCGGCAGGTAGATTTCACGCCGGCCCGCATTGGCCGCTTGCTCGTCCGCCGTCCCCATGCTGCCCATCGCCGTATTGACGATACCGGGCCGCAAGGTCACGTCCAGCACCATCTCCGGGAAGAAATAATTGGCCGGCGGGTTGGTCGCCGTGCGGCCGTCCACCGCCAGCTTCACATCCCCCACCGGCACGTTGCTCAGCGTGAAGTTGCCGTTGGCGTCGGTGTAAACAGCCTGACTTTCCTGGCCCAGGATCCACACCTTCACCCCGGCAATGGGCAGCTTGAAGATGTCGTCCGCCGTGTGCGGAATGCCGTCCGGACCGCGACCGAAATCGTCGAAGGTCATGGGCGTGAGGTCGGGGCCGGGGTCGACCACGGTGCCCACCACGCTGGTGCCGCTCACCGGGGCGGAACTGACCGTGGTGAAGGTGGTGGTGAGCACCCCACCGGCCACGCCGTTGCCATCGGCGTCGAGGAAGACGCCATCGGCCTGGGCGCGGATCTTCCCGCCGTCCACGTGCAAGGTGATGATGGAGCCGCCCGGCATGGGATTGGTGAAGAGCAGCCAGGCGAAGGAGCCATCCAGGGCCGGCACGATGGTGGCGGCGATGGTGCTGCCGTCCGGGCCGGTGGCGTAGAGGCTGTCGGCGGTCAGGGTGGAGGCGTTCACCGCGCGCGAGAAGACGATCTGCGGCCGGTAGGTCACGCCCACATCGCTCGCCCCGTCCGTGGGCGTGATGGTGGTAATGGTGAAGGGCGCGGCATTGGCCAGGGTGACCGTGCGGGTAAGCGTGGTGGTATTGCCGGCGGCATCCAGGCCGGTGAGTCTCAGGGTATGGTCGCCGATGCCCAGGTTGCCCAGCGGCAGGGGCGCGTCGAAGGCGCCGGTGCTGGAGTCGAACACCAGGTTGTAACGAGTGCCGCCGTCGACGGTGTAACTCAACTGCACCAGATTGGAACCGGTGGGATCGGCCGTGCCGGTGAGTCGGCTATTGCTGTCCAGCGTGGCGCCGTTGGCCAGGCTGGTGAGGCTGATGGTGGGCGCCTTGGTGTCCAGGGTGAAGTTGCGGGTATAGCCGGCGCTGACGTTGCCGGCGGCGTCGCGGCCGATGATGGTGATGCCGTGGGCGCCGTCGGCGCTGCCATCCAGGGCGAAGGCGGTGGTGATGCTGAAATGGCCGCTGGCGTCCAGGGTGAGGGCCTGCAGGGCGCCGTTGTCGATGCGGTATTGGGCGCTGGCCACGCCAGAGAGGTTGTCCAGGATCTGGCCGGTGAGGGTCAGGTTGGCGTTGAGGGCCGCCGGCGTGTCGGGGGCGATGACGGTGGGCGCCTGGGTGTCCTGGCTCAGGGTGAAGCGGGCGAGCACGGCATTGGCCACGTCCACGCCGAGCACCTGGCCGCCCTGGTTGCTAAAGGTGTAGTGGATGCCGCCATAGATCCGGCTGATGCCGGCTTCCTGGGCCGCCTGGGTGAAGCTGGTGAAGCTGCGCGTGACGCCGGGCAGGCCCGGATCGGTGGTGCTGAAGGCGGTGTTGTCGCCAAAGTTGGCGGCCAGCACGGTGGCCGCGGCCATGCTGAAGGTGGAGTGGCCGGAGACGTATTCCGGATGGTTCGGCGTGATCAGCAGCGGCGTCCAGTTGGGGTCCGCCGTGGTGGCGGCATTGTTGTCCTGAGCGGCGTTGTGGATGGCATCCAGCGGCCGCCACAGGTCGTAGGTGTACTTGGTGTCGAAGCAGGCGATGGCGGCATCCGCCAGGGAGACGTTCAACTGGGCGAACAGGCGCACGTTGGCGGTGAGGCTGTTGCCCGCGCTGGTGGCCACTTGCTGGGCAATGTCGTTCCAGTGGCCCGGCGGGGTGTAGGTGCCGCCGCCGTCGGCCCAGAACAGGGCCTGTTGGGTCTGGTCGGCGGTGCGGGTGGTGCTGGTGGCGCTGCCCAGGCTCTCGGTTTCGTTGACCGCGGCGGCATACGCGGCGGAATCCAGGCTGGGGGGCGGCGGCAGGCGGAATTCACCGCCGCTGGTCAGGGCGAAGGGGGTGACATTCCCCCATTGCGGGTTGTCCGCCACCGCGTACATGGGCGCATCCGGCCGCCACTGGCCGACGGCCGTGCTGCCGTCGTAGGCCACGTAATCCTTGTAGCCGTCGTTGGCGCGCAGGGCGAGGATGGCATTGGCCACCGAACTGCCCAGGGCGACGCCGTTGTCCTTGGCTGCCCCCGCGGGCACGGCGCCCAGCAGGGTCGCCAACTCGGCGTTGAAGCTGGCGCGCTGCGCCGGGTATTCGGTGTAGAGCACGGTGTAGGCCGCCTGGGCCAGGGCCGCGTCCACCGAGACCGGGCCGCTGGCGCTCATCTGCACCAGGTAGGCCTGGGTGCCCTGGATGGCCGCCAGGGTGTCGTACTGGGCCAGGCTCATCAGGGCCAGGGTGCGGGTGGCCACGGTCGGGTCGGTGGCGTCGAGCTGGATGGCGTGCAGGGCCATCTGGTTCCAGGCCAGCACGCTGTCGGTGCCCACCGCCGTGGTGCGGGTGAGGTGGCGGGTGATGCTGGTGCTGTTGCCGGCCCGGTCGGTGGCGGTCAGGGTAATGGCGTTGTCGCCCAGGTCCAGGGCCACGTTGCTGAGCTGGAACTGGCCGGTCTGGGTGACCAGGCCGCTGAGGCTTTGGGCCGTCAGGGTGACGCTGGACCCCGCGTCGCTGCTGCCCTGGATGCCGACCCGCGCGCCGCTGGTCTGATCGCCCGCGACGTTGCTGGCGTCGGCCTGGGCCAGGGCGAAGCTCAGGGTCGGAGTGCTGGTGTCGAGGGTGAAGCCCAGGCTGAAGGCGCTGGCGTTGCCGAGGCTATCGAGGCCGGTGAGGTGCAGGGTGTAGCTGCCGTCCGGCAGGGTGCCGCCGTTGAGCGCCGCCAGGCGGGCCGGGGTGAGGGTGAAGCTGCCGTCGGCCTGGAGCAGGTCGAGGATGCTGACATAGCCGGCGGGATCAGTGCCGAAACCGGCCTTGAGGCTGACCAGGGTGCCCGGCGCCGTGGCCGTGCCGCTGATGGTGGCGTCGTTGGTGAGTCCGTCCGTGGCGCTGACCCCGGTGTCATGGGCCAGGGCCGCGCTGAGGAGCAGCGGCGAGAGGCGCGTGAAGACGCGGGTGGTCGAACTGCTGTTGCCGACGGCATTGGTCGCCTGGACGGTGAGGCTGTTGGCACCCAGCGCCAGGGGCACGTTGTCGATCTGGAAGGCGCCGCCGGCGTCCGCCGTGGCGCTGAGGCCCAGGCCCTGCACGGTGACGGTGGCGCCGGCGGAGGTGGTGCCCGTCAGGCTGACGACGCTGGCCGTGGTGGCCTGATCGCCCACCGGCGCGCTGTCGCTGGCCGCCGCCAGATCGAAGATCGGCGCGGCGGGGGCCACGGTGTTCAGGGTGAAGCCGAGGGTGAAGACGCTCGAGGTGTTGCCGTAGCGGTCGGCCGCCACCAGGTGCAGGGTGTAGCTGCCGTCCGGCAGGCTGCCGCCGTTGAGCGTCTGCAACTGCGCGGGGGTCAGGCTGAAGCTGCCGTTGGCCTGGAGGCTGGCAAGGATGTCCACATAGGCCGCCGGGTTGCCGCCGAATCCGGCCTTGAGGCTGGCGATGGGACTGGCGTCGCTGATCGTGCCGCTGACCGTGGGGTCGTTGGTGATGCCGTCACCGGCGGTGCCGGTGTCGTGGCTGAGGGCGGCGCTGATCACCGGCGGCGTGGTGTCGATGCCGGGGGTGGTGATGCCGGCGTTGTATCCCGCTACGGCGCTGAGCGCCACGTTGGCATTGGCGTTCACCGCCGTTTTGGCATCATTGGACAGCACCGAACCATCGCCGAAGATGAGGCGGTCATTCAAACTGCCGT
>CAIXFP010000857.1 GCA_903918705.1 uncultured Pseudomonadota bacterium | reverse complement strand
GTCGCCCTCGACCAGAAGACCTGCATCGGCTGTGGCCGCTGTTACAAGGTCTGCCCCCGCGACGTGTTTGAACTGGTGGAACGCGACGAGGACGACATGGATGAGGATCTGGACGAGGACCAGATGAGTGTCATGTCCCTCAAGAACATGCTCGACTGCATCGGTTGCGGCTCCTGCGCCCGGGTCTGCCCGAAAGGCTGCCATACCCACGAAGCGTTGCCGGTCGCCGCCTGACGAACCCATTCAACATTCAACATTCAACATTCCCCATGCCCCGTCCCGCCCGACACGTATTCATCTGTAACCAGGCCCGTCCCCCCGGCCACCCGCGCGGTTCCTGCGCGGAAAAAGGCTGTCGCGAAGTCATGGACGAATTCCTCTACCAGTTCCAGCAGCGCCAGTGTTTCGACCGGGTGGCCATCACCGCCACTGGCTGCATCGGTCCGTGCAGCACCGGCACCAACGTACTGGTGTACCCGGAAGGCGTCATGTACGGCGGCGTGAAGAAGGAAGACGTCAGCGCCATCTTCGACGAACACCTGCTGGGCGGCCAGCCGGTGGAACGCCTGAAAGTGCCGGCCGACCTCTGGTAATCGCCATGGCCAATACCGGGCTGCCTGACGAACTGGTGGAACTCGGCGCGAAACTCTGCGCCGTGCTGGCCGCGGAAGCCGAGCGCTATGCCGGTGCCGCAGCCCCCGCGATCCGCCTGGAAGAAGCCGTGTTCATCCGGGTGACCGACCCGTCCAACGGCCTGCCCGGCTATGAAGGCGTCTGGCGCGACGCCCGGGCGCAAAAGCGTGGCAGCCTCACCCTTAACAGCGACGGCAGCTACTGCGGCGAATACGACTTGCTGGTACTGCACCCGATCAAACCCGCCTGGTTCATCGAGGCCGTCACCGTTTGGGGCCGCGACGGCGTGGTGAAGGCGGAACCGCGATTGCTGGCGGCGGTATGATCTTCCCCGCCGATTTGCGCCTGCTCCTGGCCCACAAACAGAAAACCAGCGCGCGAGTGCGCTTCCTGCGTTTTCCCCACGGCCTCACCGCTTTCCAGGCGCTGCCGAAACTGTCCACGGTCCACGAGGTGGCGCCGCCCCACAAGGTGGAACACCACCCCGCCATGTTCCTGCACGCCGCGGAAAGGGAACTCGGCCTGGCGTCGGGCAGCCTGGCGCTAGAGGCGGAATTCGCCGCCAGCGTGGATACCCCGGACGGCCCGATCCGGGTGCGCCTGGCCACCTTCACCAGCATCGACCCGCCCTTTGCCGCCGCGGACAGCCTGGGCGGCAAGTTCATCGCCATCACCGAGGCCCGCGGCATCAGCCCGGCGGAACTGGACCTGTTGCGCCAGGCCTACACAGTGATGATGGGCTAGCCGGGCGCGACCATGGCGAGTCAAGCGCGCATCCGCGCAGCGGCCGAGCCCGACCTGGAGGCCATGACCGGTCTCATCGCCCGCTTGTTCGCCCTGGAACCGGATTTCCATTTCGATCCGGTTCGGGTGCGGCACGGACTGGCCCTGTTGCTGGCGCGGGAAGAAACCGCCGCGCTATGGGTAGCGGAACTGGATGGCCGGGTGATCGGCCTGTGCACGGCCCAGATCGTCATATCCACCGCCGAGGGCGGCCCGGTGGCCTGGCTGGAAGACCTGGTGGTCAGCCCCGATCAGCGCGGCCGCGGCATCGGCCGCCTATTGCTGGAATCGGTGGCGAACTGGGCGACCCGGCGCGGCCTGACCCGGTTGCAACTGCTCGCCGATCATGGGAACGAGGCTGCCCTGAGCTTCTACCGCCGAATGGGCTGGCAGCTTACCCGGATGATTTGTCTACGCCTGCAACCTGGAGAATGAAATGCACCGATACAACCTCGGCGATCTGGTTTACGCCACCCTGGACCTGCACAACGACCCGGTGGAGGAAACCGGCGAGAGTGGCATCCCCGACCTGGCGCCCAATGTACTGCTGGCCGCCGCCGGCACTCGCGGCGTGGTGGTCAACGTGGGCCACGCCGAAGCCGATCCCGGTCAGGACGTCTACCTGGTGCGCTTCGAAACCGGCCCCGATGCCACCTTGGCGCCGCCCATCGGCTGCCTGGCGGAAGAGATCGGCTATACACGGCACATTCAGGTCGTTGATTGACGCAGGTGTGCCGGGTAAGCGTGGCCTTTACCGGCTGATCGGCTTGTACCGAATCCGCTTCGGCTTGGCCCCTTCCTCGCCCAGTCGCCGTTTCTTGTCCGCCTCGTACTCCTGGTAGTTGCCGGGGAAGAAGTTCCACTGGGAATCGCCTTCGCAGGCCAGGATGTGGGTGGCGATGCGGTCGAGGAACCAGCGGTCGTGGCTAATCACCAGGACACAGCCAGCGAATTCCAGCAAGGCGTCTTCCAGGGCACGCAGGGTTTCCACGTCCAGGTCGTTGCTGGGCTCGTCCAGCAGCAGGACATTGCCGCCCTGGATCAGGGTCTTGGCCAAATGGAGCCGTCCGCGCTCGCCGCCGGAGAGGTTGCCCACCAGCTTGCC
The DNA here is from genome assembly GCA_903918705.1 of uncultured Pseudomonadota bacterium. Classification (GTDB taxonomy): domain Bacteria; phylum Pseudomonadota; class Gammaproteobacteria; order Burkholderiales; family Thiobacillaceae; genus PFJX01. The sequence goes on along the minus strand of CAIXFP010000857.1, from coordinate 327 downwards.
CTGGTCACCGCCCTTGAAGTTGAATCGGCCGAGATACGCCCGGCTGGGCATCTCGAAGCGGCCCACGGTGAGAATGTCGGCGCCGTTGGCCACCGCGTCGAACACGGTCTTGTCGGCTTCCAGGCCCTCGCGCGACTGGTCCACGGAGGCGACTTTCACGGTGGGGCCGATGTCGATGGCGCCCCTGTCCGGCTGCTCGCGGCCCTGGATCATGCGGAACAGGGTGGACTTGCCGGCGCCGTTGGGGCCGATGATGCCCACGATCGCCCCAGGCGGAATCGAGAAGGAAAGGTTGTCGATCAGCAACCGGTCGCCGAAGGCTTTGCT
>CAIXFP010000856.1 GCA_903918705.1 uncultured Pseudomonadota bacterium | reverse complement strand
TATTTCCCCACACCGCCAACGTGCCGTCTGATTTGAGTGCCACTGTGTGGTCGGAGCCCGCCGCCACGGCCACCACCTCGGTGAGCCCAGGCACCGCCACTGGGTTAGGTCGATCCGTCGTGGTGCCATCCCCCAGTTGCCCGAAGTCGTTATTTCCCCACACCGCCAACGTGCCGTCTGATTTGAGTGCCACTGTGTGGTCGGAGCCCACCACCACCGACACCATCCCGGTGAGCCCCGGAACCGCTAACGGGCTATGGCGTTCCGTCGTGGTGCCATTCCCTAGTTTACCGCTGCCATTATTTCCCCATGCCACCACCGTGCCGTCGGACTTGAGCGCCACCGTGTGGTTGTCGCCCGCCGCCACCGCCACTACTCCTGTGAGTCCCAGCACAGCCACCGGACTATGGTGATCGGTCGTGGTGCCATCCCCCAGTTGTCCCGAGGTGTTCCATCCCCAGGCCACCACCGTGCCGTCGGATTTGAGCGCCACGGTGTCGTAACCTCCCGCCGCCACCGCTACCACCCCGGCCAGCCCTGGTACCGCCACCGGGCTGTGGCGATCCGTCGTGGTGCCATCCCCCAATTGGCCGTAGTGGTTGTCTCCCCAAGTCACCACTGTGCCGTCGGATTTAAGTGCCACAGTGTGGACGCCGCCCGCCGCCACCGCCACCACTCCGGTAAGACCAGGCACCGCTACCGGGCTAGGACGATCCGTCGTGGTGCCATCACCCAGTTGGCCGGAAGAGTTATCTCCCCACGCCGCCACCGTGCCGTCGGACTTGAGCGCCACCGTATGGGAGCTACCCGCAGATACTGCTACTACCTTGGTGAGACCTGGCACCACCACCGGGCTCGTACGCCCCCCCCATGTGCCATCACCCAGTTGGCCGGAAGAGTTATCTCCCCACGCCGCCACCGTGCCGTCGGACTTGAGCGCCACGGTATGCAAGGTGCCTGCTGACACCTTTGTGACCCAAGTACCGATGTTTTGGCGACCCTTGCCAACGGAGATGTTCATTGTGACTTGGGCCGCCGTATTGAAGTCGACATTGCCCGACTGATCGGCGGCAATAGTGCAGATGCCGGTATTGACGCCCGTTATGGTGCCGCAACTGACTGTGCAAATGCTCGGTGTGATACTGCTGAAGCTCACAGACAATCCGGAAGTAGCGGCGGCACTAGCCGTGGTGATAGTGCCCACAGCCAGAGTGGCCGGAGATAGGCCAATTGCGCCGATGGACTGATTGCCCTTGCCGACAGAAATATTCTGTATCACCTGGATGGCCGAAATATAGCTGGCATTGCCGGCCTGATCGGCGGCGACGATGCAGGTCCCCACCGTAATGCCTGTGATCAAGTTGCCACTCACCGTACATACACTCGGCGTCTGGCTGCTGAAACCCACCGACATCCCGGAACTGGCCGAGGCGCTGGCCGTAGTCGTGCCGCCAACAACCAGTGCAGACGAGAAACCGATTGCGCCAATCGTCTGGTTGAGGAGAACTTGTATGCTCTGCCGCACCTGGGCGGCCGCTAAATAATTGGCGTCGCCCGCCTGGTCGGCGGCGATGGTGCAGGTACCGACGGCGATACCCGTGACCGTGTTGCCGCTGACGCTGCAGATGGCCGGAGTCAGGCTGCTGAAACTTACTGGCAGGCCGGAGTTGGCGGTCGTACTCACGGTCGTGACTCTGCCTACCCCAAGCGACGTGGGCGAGAAACTGAATCCTCCCGTTCCTGGCAGGGCGGAGACCACCACCGGGCTAAAACGTTCCGTCGTGGTGCCATCCCCCAGCTGGCCGTCGAAGTTGGATCCCCAGGCCGCCATCGTGCCGTCGGACTTGATCGCCACCGTATAGCCATATCCTGCCGCCAGTGCCGCCACCCCGGAGAGCCCCGGAACCACCATCGGGCTAGCGCGATTCGTCCCGCTGCCATCCCCCAGTTGCCCGAAGCCGTTATTCCCCCACGCCGCCATTGTGCCATCGGACTTGAGCGCCAATGTGTGGTCGTAGCCTGCCGCCACCGCCACCACCCCGGTGAGCCCCGGCACCGCCACGGGACTATGGCGATCCGTCGTGCTGCCATCCCCGAGTTGGCCGTCGGTGTTAGATCCCCACGCCACCAGCGAGCCGTCGGCCTTGAGCACTATCGTGTGGTTCTGACCCGCCGACACCGCCACTACCCCGGTGAGTCCCGGTACCACCACGGGACTAAGGCGATTCGTCGTGGTGCCATCGCCCAGTTGGCCGTAGGTGTTATCTCCCCACGCCACCAGCGTGCCATCGGACTTGAGCGCGAGCGTGTGGCTACAACCCGCCGCCACCGCCACCACTCCGGTGAGTCCCGGCACCGCCACCGGGCTGGTGCGATTCGTTGTGGTGCCATCGCCCACTGCGCCGTTGCCGTTATATCCCCATGCCACCAGCGTGCCGTCGGACTTGAGCGCGAGCGTGTGGCTACAGCCCGCCGCCACCGCCACCACTCCGGTGAGTCCCGGGACCGCCACAGGGCTGTAGCGATTCGTCATGGTGCCATCGCCCAGTTGGCCGCTGGAGTTAGATCCCCACGCCGCCACCGTGCCATCGGACTTGAGCGCCACCGTATGGCCGGAGCCCGCCGCCACCGCCACCACTCCGGTAAGACCCGGCACCGCCACCGGGCTAGGGCGAGCCGTCGCGCTGCCATCGCCCAGTTGGCCGCTGGAGTTAGAGCCCCACGCTGCTACTGTGCCGTCGGATTTGAGCGCCACCGTGTGGTCGTTGCGCGTCGCCACAGCCATCGCAGTGACATGGATGGCCTGACTGCCCTTGCCGACCGAAAAGGACTGGGATACCAGCGCGGCAGGGTTGTAGATGTCATTGCCCGCCTGATTGGCGGAGATGATACAGGTGCCCACCGTGACGCCGGTCACGGTGCTGCCGCTGACCGTGCATACGCCGGGCGTCAGTGAACTGAAGTTCACCGCCAGGCCGGAGGTGGCGCTTGCCAAGAGGGTGCCGGTGCTTGCTACCACGACCGACGGTGCAGTGCCGAAACTCACTACCTGGCTCATCTTGGCGACAAGAATGGTCGCGCTCCGGCTTGAGGAAATATTGCCAATCCAGTCCTTCGCCCAGGCGTATAGGGTCTTGCTGCCAACCGAGGTGAAGGTATAACTGGCGGGCGGTGTCAGACTCCAACTAGTGTTGGTAGGCGTAGGCGCGGCCGATGATTCACTTACCAGAAAATAGACCAGACCATAGCTGGGAGTATCCACTCCGGTCAGCGAACTGATGGGCACGGTGAGCGAATTTCCGCTGGCCCCCAGGGTGAAATTGGTAATCGTGGGAGGAATCGTGTCATTGGCCAGCGTATCGTGCGAGAGATTGATTATTCCCGACTCGCTAGCGTTCTCGGTTGCCCACCAGAGACCAACTGTATAACGGTGGGAATACGATATGCTCTGGTTTAATGCGATGATATAGGGATACGCATCTCCATAAAGGCTTCCAGTAAATGAATAGGTGGTGTAGTTGTCGATATACCCGCTTCCCGAGAATGAAGTTGTCGTATTGGTCGAATAGGGCGGATAAATGGTTGTTGCAATGTCTTTGTAAATTCTGGTATCAGCGGTATATATCTCAGATCGAATGCCATCTATCGTTTTTGAAATGGCCACACTCTTCACCAAACCATCACTACCTACCGTGACGGTATATCCCGAGCCGGTGTAGGTGCCCGGTACGAAAGCCCAGGAGAGCGCGGGCCGGCCGGCCATAAATGCAAGCAAGATCAGGAGGATTTTGAGCCGCAGAGCACGGCTACCACAGGCCTGGATTAACCGTACCAGCATCCCAAATCCGGGCAATTGGAGCCATTCGTTGTATTTCCCTGATTGGGGCCAAATATCCATTCCGGCAATAACTTGTGATAGGTGATTGCGGTTCATGAGAGCACTCCCGAGTGCAATGAAACGTTGCTATGAAAGCGAGCCCGTACGCAAAACAGTTGCGTAATCGGCGCTCAGGTTCCCGCTTGGCAGGAATGGCGTAGCCCTACGCCATGTTTCATTTATTTCTTGTTGTTCTGGTGCAAATGGAAAAACAGATCAATCCGCTTTCGACTCGCCGCGGCATTATTGGCAGATGGTTTCTAACTGGTTTCCGGCCACCCCGTGGCTTGCCCTGCTTGTGTCACGTAGTACATAACCGTAATGTAAACATTGGTATTGAGCACGATCATACGCCTGGGGTGAGTTGAAATGAATAGCCTGCAGTCGCTGGACAGGTAGCGTGAAGCGGTGACCTGTTGAGCGCCAACCTGGCTAGCCTGATGGCGGTGGGGTGCTCAAACTTCAGGCCGTGGCGCAAGACGGCACGCGCGTACGCGCCAGTCCGCCCGCGCCGGTCGGCGTCCTCGAAGGCAGTCGCGCCGAGGTCAGCTTCGTCGCCGGCCCTGGTTGACCCAGATTGCAGCCCAGGGCGCAGCGCTGCTGGAGCCGATCTTTGATGCGCAACTGGCTTCAATTCGCACCTCGCACATCAAGGCAATGGACGAAACCCCGATCAAGGCGGGGCGGGCCGAACCGGGCAAGTTGAAGGGCGGCTACTTCTGGCCGATCTACGACGAATTGGACGAGGTATGTTTCCCGTTCTTCGACAGCCGGGCCCACGCCAACGTGGAAAAGGCGCTCGGCCTCACCCCGGTGGAACGCGGCGTGCTGCTCTCCGACGGTTACGCCGCTTATGCCCAGTACGCCGGCAAGACCGGCCTGACCCATGCCCAGTGCTGGGCGCATACCCGGCGCAAGTTCATCGAGGCGGAACGGGCGGAGCCGAAGCTGGCCGCCCAGGCGCAGGATCAGATTGGGGCGATTTATGCCATCGAGGCGCAAATCAGGGAGCGAAGGCGAACCGGCGAGAAGAAACGCGAGGATCGCCTGATCCACTCCAAGCCCCTGGTGGATGAGTTCTTCGCCTGGGTGCAGACTTGTTTCGACAAGCAGGGTTTAGTACGCCGGCAGGTTAACGGTTACGCCCGGCGGCGGACAATCCTTGCTCAACAACGCCCATGTAGTGCCTTACGGACCGTGTTCCATTTGCAATCCATTGTTTTACATGGTGCTTACAGGGGGGGGCTGTGCGGGAGTGTCGCCCCCGCGCGAGTCCACCCCCTTACTCGCACGCCATGCCGTCACCCACCCACTCCCGCGCCTGCCGGGAGAACTCGGCATAACCGCCGGGGACGTGGGGGAAGCGGCCTCCCGGGGTCATGCCGTTGTCCAGGGCCCAGCGTACGCGCACATCGCCGAGCAGGTGCGCCAGCAGGTTCGCCGCCTGGTCGTCGCCGTCCAGGTTGCGCTTGATCAACATACAGGTCGCGCGTGCGTCCAGGTCGGTCCAGTCCATTTCTTCCGGCGGCGCCATCCATTCGCCGTGGCGCAGTCCGGTGAGGTTGGCGCTATGGCAGCGGTCACAGAGATAGCGGGCGCTGTGGGAATTGAAGGCGCGCCCCTGGTGGCGGGCGCTGTTGAATTGGTGGCAGTTCAGGCAACGCGGATGGTGGAATTTCTGATTGAGGACGTCGCCGAATTTCACCGTTTCGCCGCCGGCTCGCGCCGTGGCGGCGAGCAGGAGCAGGGCGAGCAGCAACGCCTTCATGGCGCGGCGGTGGCCTCCGGCACGGCGTCCGGGGTGAAAATCGCGCGGTAGCCGACGTAAGTGGAAATCAGAGTCAGCGGCAGGAAGACCAGCATGCCCAGGCCGAACGGCATGATCAACGCCAGCGTCCCGAACACGCCCAGTACCAGGCTGTAATAGAGGATCGGACGCCAGTTCACCCAGCAGGCCCACAGGCTCCACCAGAGGGCGCGCCCCGCCGGGAAACCGTCGAACAGGGCCAGGCCCGGGGAAAACCAGGTGGCCATGAGCAAGGGCGCGAACACCAGGGAGGCCAGCAGCATGGCCGGCATGGCGCCGGCAACCAGGCTGTTGAAGTCGGCCGGCGACAGCCCTGCGGGATCCTGCATCTGCTGGAGCACCTCGCGCAGGTCGCTGCCGGTCACTCCCTTGACCAGGGCGAAGACCAGCAGCGCGCCGATCAGGTAGACGGCGCCGATCCGCAGCAGGGCATCGCCGCCGCTCCGGACGCCGGCGCCGAGGTGGACGAAGGTCACCGGCTCGCCGGACTGGGCCGCGCGACTGGCGGAGAAATATCCCGCCACCAGGAAAGGAGAGAGGAGCTCGATGGCGACATGGCCGACCCAGGGAATCATGTTGACGCCGATGATCACCATGAACGCCAGGGCGGTCATGCCCATCCAGGGCACCGGCGCCAGCCGGAACAGGCGCCAGGCCTCCTTGATCCAGAGCAGGCCGGCGGAGGCGGGGGGACGCGAGATGGTGAGTGGGGTCATGGCTACGATAAAAAGCAAACGCCGCCGGGAAGGCGGCGTTCAGTCAACCCGGCGGGTTTCAGAACTCCGAAATCACCCACATGGGCACCTGGAAATTCGGGGAAAGGTCATCGTAGCGGCGCATCGCGCCATCACCGCGCTGATCCACCAGGTAATAGGGATGTTCCCCCGGCGGGGTAACCCGAATCATGTAGAGCCGACCCCGTATGCGAAATTCCTCCACCCGGTCGCTACCATGGGTGGTGATGGTGATCTGGGGTTCCAGCGACGGATCCACCACGCCGGGCGGCGGCGGAATGTCGGGCAGGGGTTCGAGCCTGGGCTTGTCGGCTCGGGCAGAAGGCATGGCGACGGCGAGCAGCGTGGCGAGCAGGAGGGCGGTCTTGCGCATGATTTCTATCTCGTAAGGGACGATCTGATTCTAGCAGCCCCGCTCCCCGCCTCAGTCCTCACAGATTGAAGAGAATCTCGCGCTCCTGCGGCGAAGGCTCGAAACCACGGGTTTCGTAATGGCTGAAGATGGCGGCCACTACCTGGTCGGGCTCGTCGATCACCTGGATCAGATCCAGGTCGGCCGGGTCGATCATGCCTTCCTTGACCAGTTGCTCGCGGAACCAGGCCACCAGGCCGCCCCAGAACGAGGATTGCACCAGG
>CAIXFP010000855.1 GCA_903918705.1 uncultured Pseudomonadota bacterium | reverse complement strand
CGCCCTGCTCTATATCAGCCAGACCGGTGACGTGGTGCTGGGTGGCCTGTCCCTGTTCTCTCTGGCCCTGGGGATGGGCGTCCCGTTGCTGCTGGTGGGCCTCTCCGCCGGCGCCCTGTTGCCCCGGGCCGGCGCCTGGATGGAGGCGGTGAAGAAATTCTTCGGCGTCGCCTTGCTGGCGGTGGCGGTATGGATGCTCTCGCCGCTGCTCGCCCAGGTGGTGCACATGCTGATGTGGGCGGCGCTGCTGATGATTTCCGGCGTCTTCCTCAAGGCCATCGAGCCTCTGGCGGTGAACGCCAGCGGTTGGGTGCGCTTCTGGAAGGGCGTCGGCATGATCAGCCTGGTGACCGGCATCGCCTTGCTCCTGGGCGCCCTGGGGGGCAGCCGCGATCTCCTGCAACCCCTGTCCGTATTCAAGGGTGGTGTGGCCGGCGCCGCCGAGGCGAAGCCGCAACTGGCCTTCAAACGGGTGCACAGTGTCGCCGAACTGGAAGCCGCCGTGAAGGCCGCCGGCCGCCCGGCCATGCTGGATTTCTATGCCGACTGGTGCGTGTCGTGCAAGGAGATGGAACACAACACCTTCGCCGATGCCCAGGTGCAGGCGCGGCTCAAGGATATGCTGCTGCTCCAGGCCGACATCAGCGACAGCACGGCCGAGGACAAGGCGCTGTTGTCCCGCTTCAAGCTGTGGGGCCCGCCCGGCATCATCTTCTTCGACAAGTCCGGCAAGGAAGCCGCCTACCGCGTGGTGGGCTACGAGGTGCCGGAGAAATTCCTGCAAAGCCTGAGCCAGGCGCTGCGCTGAGGATGCGGCCGTGATCCGGGCGCGGACGCGCTGGCTGTCGGGCGCGGCGCTGCTGGCCGCGGCCCTGCTGATTTACCGGGGCGGCCACGAGGGCCCGGTGGCCGTGGCGCCGCCGGAAGTCCGCAGCGCCGCCTTCTGGGACACGAAACTTCCGGATCTCGGCAACGTCCCGCAACCCTTCATGCAATGGCTGGGCAAGGTGCTGGTGGTGAATTTCTGGTCTTCTTGCTGTGTGCCCTGCCAGAAGGAAATTCCCGGCTTCATCGCGCTACAGAAGGCCCAGGGTGGCCGCGGCCTCCAGTTCGTCGGCATCGCCGTGGAGCCGCCGGACAAGGCCGGCGCCTACGCCGCGAAAGCCGGCATGAACTACCCCATCCTGCAAGGCGAGGCGACGGTCGCGCAACTGTTCCTGGACGCCGGCAACCGCGCCGGCGGCATGCCCTACACCGTGGTGTTCGACCGCCGGGGCAACGCGGTCGCCTCCTTCATCGGCGAAGTAGCGCGGGAGCGCCTGGAAACCCTCGTCGGGACGCTGCTGTGAACATTCAAAATTCAACATTCAACATTCAACATTTGGCATTGCCCTCCAGGGCACTCCTCGCCGCGGCCGGCCGTGCCATCGGCGACTACGCAATGATCCGCGCCGGCGACCGCATCCTGCTCGGCCTGTCCGGCGGCAAGGACAGCCTGACCCTGTTGCAGATCCTGCTGCACCTGCGACAGAAGGCGCCGGTGAAGTTTGAACTGG
>CAIXFP010000854.1 GCA_903918705.1 uncultured Pseudomonadota bacterium | reverse complement strand
CCCCCCCCCCCCCCATGGCGGCCTCCTCCTCCGGCCCGGGCCCGGACTCGGATGGCCGGTACGGCGCCGATGGCCAAGGCCAAGACCGCGTGTGGTCGCTCATCAAGAACCTGCTGCACACGAACGACTTCCTCGTGCACCACCAGATCGAGTCGATGAACGACTTCTACACGCGCAAGATCGGGCTGGTGCTCGCGCACTACAGCCGCAACCAGATCGAGATAGGCGTGCGCTTCGAGCCGACGATGCTCGTGGGCAACGTGGAGCGCGACATGCTGGCGACGCACCCCGGCATGAAGGGCTTCCGGCGCAAGCTCTCCATTCACATGGACAACCACGTGCTGGGCCTGCCGATGATCGAGGAGACCCACAAGGTCTACATGGAGCACGGCCCGCGCAAGATTTCGCCGTTCTTCATTCCGGGCACCATCATCAACATGATCTCCGGCCACCTGTCCATCATTTACGGCCTGCAAGGCCCCAACGTGGCCATGGTCACGGCCTGCACCACCGGCACCCATGCCGTGGGCGAAGCTGGCCGCATGATCGAGTATGGTGAGGCCGACGTGATGATCGCCGGCGGCGCCGAATCCACCATCTGCCCGCTGGCGGTGGGCGGCTTCGCGGCGGCGCGGGCCCTGTCCACCCGCAACGACGATCCCGCCACGGCCAGCCGTCCCTGGGACAAGAACCGCGATGGCTTCGTCCTCGGTGAAGGTGCTGGCGTGATGGTGCTGGAAGAGTACGAACATGCCAAGGCGCGCGGCGCGCGGATCTATTGCGAACTGGTGGGCTACGGCAAGAGCGCCGACGCCAACCACATGACCGCCCCGGTGGAGGACGGTTCGGGCGCGGCGCGCTGCATGAACAACGCCCTGAAAAATGCCGGACTCAACCCCGACCAGATCGACTACATCAATGCCCACGGCACTTCCACGCCCCTGGGTGATCTGGCGGAGACCAAGGCGGTGAAGCTGGCGCTGGGCGACCACGCCAGCCGGGTGATGGTCAGTTCCAGCAAGTCCATGACCGGCCACCTGCTGGGCGCGGCTGGAGGCATCGAAGCGGTGTTCTCCGCACTGACCCTGGCCCAGCAGGTGGTTGCGCCGACCATCAACCTGTTCGAGCAGGATGAGGGGTGCGATCTCGACTACGTGCCGAATACCGCGCGCGAGACCAAGGTGAACGTGGCCTTGTCCAACTCATTCGGTTTCGGCGGCACCAACGGCACCATCATCTTCGCCAAGGTCTGAGACCGGCGGCAGGTCCAGCCGGTGATTCCCTTCCGCCGGTCATGCCTATCCACTGTGTCGTGAACGGGGTCGCGGGTGCGTCCCTCGACCTGTTCGACCGCGGCCTGCACTATGGCGACGGGGTGTTTCGCACGCTGCGCCTGGAGCACGGTCAGCCGCGTTGGTGGCGGGAACACCTGGCGAAACTGGCTGACGATGCCATACGACTCGGCATCCCCTGCCCCGATCCGACCATGTGGCAGGCCGATCTGGCGAGCCTGGGCGGCCGTCCCGGCGACGGCGTGCTCAAGATCCTGTTGACCCGTGGCACCGGACCCCGCGGCTACCGTCCGTCGGAGCGCGCCCAGCCCAACCGCATCCTGATCCTTGACCCCGCAGCGCCCGCGAGCGATGCCTGGCCCGGACACGGACTCAACCTGCGCGTCTGCGCGCTGCGCCTGGCGGCACAGCCCGCCCTGGCCGGCATCAAGCACCTGAACCGCCTGGAAAACGTGCTGGCACGGGCGGAATGGGACGACCCGGAAATCCACGAAGGCCTGCTGCTCGATGCCGCCGGTCATGTGGTGTCAGGCGTGATGAGCAACCTGTTCGTTTGGCGCAGCGGGGAACTGCGCACGCCGCGCCTGGACCAAAGCGGCGTCGCCGGAGTGGCCCGAACACGTTTGCTGCGTCTTGCCGCTGCGGCGGGTTTCAGCGTGCGAGAAACGGAAATCAGCCTCGCAGACGTGCTGGCGGCGGAGGAACTCATGGTGTGCAACAGCTTGATCGGACTGCGCCGCGTGGCCCGCCTGGGCGACCGGGTCTGGCCGGAGTCCGTCGTCAGCGCCCGGCTCGCGGGATTGCTCGATGCTTAGGCGCGCCCTTTACCTGGCCCTGCTGCTGCTCCTGCTGGCCGCCGGCTGGCTGTTCCACTACGTCACAACGCCCATGCGCGGTGGCCGTAGCGACTATCCCGTGGCCTTTTCGGTGGAACCTGGCATCACCCTAAAGGGCGCGGCCCGCGACATGGCCCAGGCCGGGGTGCTGCAGCAGCCCTGGGCTTTCGTCCTGCTCGGGCGGATCAAGGGCGCGGCGGCGGAAATCAAGGCCGGCAGCTACGCCGTTAATGGGCCCGTCACCCCCCTGGACCTGCTGCGCAAGATCACCGTGGGCGAGACCGCGCTGGGCAAGTTGACCGTCCCGGAGGGCTGGTCCTTCGCCGAGATGCGCGGTGCCATCGACGCCCATCCCGGCCTGCGCCATGACAGCGCCGCCATGGACGAGGGCCAATTGATGCAGACCCTGGGCGCGAAAGGAAGCCATGCGGAAGGGCGCTTCTTCCCGGACACCTATTTCTTCGACCTGGGCAGTTCCGACCTGGCCCTGTACAAGCGCGCCTACAAGGCCATGCAGCGCAAACTGGACGCGGTCTGGCGCACGCGGGCACCGGGCCTGCCCTACAACTCACCGGACGAGGCGCTGACCATGGCTTCCATCATCGAGAAGGAGACCGGCGCACCGGAAGAACGCCCGCTGATCGCGGCGGTCTTCCTCAATCGCCTGAAGATCGGCATGCGCCTGCAGACCGATCCCACCGTCATCTACGGCCTGGGAGCGCGTTACGATGGCAGCCTGCACAAGGCCGATCTGCTCGCCGACACGCCCTACAACACTTATACCCGCGCCGGCCTGCCGCCCACGCCCATCGCCTTGCCGGGGGTCGACGCCCTGCGCGCGGCCGTGAATCCGGAGGCCAGCCGCGCCCTCTATTTCGTCGCCAAGGGCAACGGCCACCACGTGTTTTCCGACAACCTGGACGCGCACAATCGCGCCGTGAACCGTTACCAGCGAGGCTATTGATGTCCGGCTTGTTCATTACTCTGGAGGGCGTCGACGGCGCCGGCAAGAGCAGCCATCTCGACTGGCTCGCGGACTGGTTCCGCAGCCGCGGGCGTGGGGTCCGGCAGACCCGCGAGCCCGGCGGCACGCCTTTGGGCGAGCGCTTGCGCGAGATCGTCCTGCACGAGGCCATGCATCCCGACACCGAAGCCCTGGTCATGTTCGCGGCGCGCCGCGAGCACATCGAGCAAGTCATCCGCCCGGCCCTGGCGGCAGGGGAGGTGGTGATTTCCGACCGCTTCACTGACGCCAGTTTCGCCTACCAGTGCGGTGGTCGCGGCCTCCAGGAGGCGCGCCTGGAAGCCCTGGAAGCCTGGGTGCAGGGCGACCTGCAACCGGACCTCACCCTGTTGTTCGACGTGCCCACCGAGGTTGCCGCGGCACGCCTGGCCAACGCCCGCGAGCCGGACAAGTTCGAGCGGGAGCGGGGCGAGTTCCATGCCCGGGTGCGCGCCGCCTATCTGCGCCGCGCCACGGCTCATCCGCAGCGCATCCGGGTGATCGACGGCAGCCGCACCCCGGAACAGGTGCGCGAGCAACTGCTGGAAATCCTGGAGTCTCTGGCGTGATCCATCCCTGGAACGCCGACCTGTTCCGGCAACTCACCGCCGATCCAGAACACCTGCCCCACGCCATCCTGCTGCATGGCCCGGCCGGGGTGGGCAAGCTTGAATTGGCCAATGAACTGGCGCGCTGGGCCTTGTGCCAGCACCCGGACTTGAACGGTGCCTGCGGCGTATGCGATGCCTGCAACTGGTTCAACCAGGGCAACCATCCGGATTTCCGCCGGGTCGAACCGATGGAGCCGGAAGAAGAGGGCGCCGAGGCTTCCGTGAAAAAGGCGCCGAAGAAGGGCGGCCGCATCATCAAGGTGGAAGCGATACGGGAAATCAGTGAGTTCCTCAGCCTTACCGCCCACCGCGGCGGCTGGCGGGTGGCGCTGATCCAGCCGGCGGAGTTCATGAACCCGGCCGCGGCCAATGCCCTGTTGAAGACCCTGGAGGAACCGCCGGCGCGGGTGCTGTTGTTACTGGTGTCGCATCAGATGGGTCGCTTGCTGCCCACCGTGATTTCTCGCTGTCGCAAGGTGGCGGTACCGCTGCCGCGACGGGAAGTGGCGCTGTCCTGGCTGCGCGACGCGGGGCTGGCGGAGCCGGGAGTTCTCCTGGCCGAGGCGGGCGGTGCCCCGCTGGCTGCATTGGGATACGCCGATCCGGAACGCGCGGCGCGGCGCGAGGCATTTCTCGATCTTCTGGCGCAACCGCGCAGCCTCGACGCCTGCCAGGCGGCCCAGGCCTTCCAGCCGCTTCTGGCTGAAGCCTGGGGCTGGCTCACTCGTTGGGTGCATGATCTGCTGGCGCAACGCCTCGCCGGGCAACCGCATTATTTCCCCGCCCGCTCGGCCGCCATCTCTCGCACCGCCGCCATCTGCGGCCTGGCCGATCTGCTGGCGTTTCAGCGGGAACTGGCCCAGGCCGGGCGCTGGCTGCGGCATCCGTTGAACGCCCAGTTGTTGCTAGAATCCTGGCTCATACGCTACGGCGAAATCGCGGGATCCCAGGTATGAGCGAAGCACCGAAACCAATCGCCAGCGGCCGCGCCGGCATGCTTTCCTTGACCATCAAGGAGCGCACCGCGCTCTACGCCGCCTACCTGCCCTTCGTGAAGCGCGGCGGCCTGTTCATCCCCACCAACCGGCCCTACCAGATGGGCGACCAGGTCTACATGCTGCTGACCCTCATGGAAGACCCCAACAAGTTGCCCATCTCCGGCAAGGTGGTGTGGATCACTCCGGGTGGGGCCCAGGGCAACCGCCAGCAGGGCATAGGCGTGCAGTTCGACGATAACGAAGGTTCCAGTACCGTGCGCGGCAAGATCGAGGGTGTCCTCGGCAATGCCATGAAGTCGACCCGGCATACCCACACCATGTAGCGTAGGTTGGGCTGAGGCACGAAGCCCAACTCCCAACGCCCAACGCCCGTCACGATGTTGGGCTTCGCTTCGCTCAGCCCAACCTACCTTGATTTCCCATGTTCATCGACTCCCACTGCCACATCGACTTTCCCGATTTCAACGAGGGCATCGCACCTTTGCTGGCCAACATGGCCGCCGCCCAGGTGAGCCACGCCCTGTGCGTCTCGGTCAACCTGGAAAACTTCCCGCGGGTGCTGGCGCTGGCGGAATTCCATGCCAACCTGTTCGCTTCCGTGGGCGTGCATCCCGACCACGACGAGGGATGCGAGCCCACGATGGAGGAGTTGGTGGCCCTGGCGACGCACCCGCGGGTTGTGGCCATCGGCGAGACCGGGCTGGATTACTACCGGTTGAAGCGCGAGGAAGTGGACTGGCAGCGGGCGCGCTTTCGCACCCATATCCGCGCCGCCCGCGCCGCGGCCAAGCCCCTGATCATCCATACCCGCAGCGCCGCCGCGGACACCCTGGCGATCATGGCGGAGGAGGGTGCCGCCGCCGCCGGCGGGGTGATGCACTGTTTCACGGAAAACTGGGAAGTGGCGGAGACGGCCATGGCCATGGGCTTTTTCATCTCGTTTTCCGGCATCGTTACCTTCAAGAGCGCGAAGGATCTCCAGGAGGTGGCGCGTCGGGTGCCGCTGGAACGCCTGCTGATCGAGACCGATTCGCCTTACCTGGCGCCCGTACCACATCGGGGACGGCGCAACGAGCCGGCTTACGTGCGCCACGTGGCGGAACAGATTGCCAGTCTCAAGGGTGTTCCCCTGGAAGACGTGGCCGCGACCAGCAGCCGCAATTTCTTCTCCCTGTTCGCCGCGGCTAGCCGGTGATGGCGCTCGCCAGGTCGTCCAACACCTTGCTCAGGCGTTGGTCGTTGTTCCGGGTTTTCTCTTCCAGCGTGTAGGCCCGCTTGGCCAGGGGCTGCACCACGCCCAGCAGCGCGGATTCCTGGGCCTCGGTCAGGTCGAGGCGGCTGAATGTGCTTTCCACCTGTCGCTCCAGGTTGGTCAGGGTAGCCGCCACTTCGGTCTGGTTCTGTTTGTAGTCGCCGCGAATCTCAACCAGATCGCACTGTGCCCCGCGCATGGCGGAGGCCAGGCGTTGCTGGCGCCGTTTAACGGAAATCTCGTTGGCCAGGGCCTGGATGCGGTGCTCAGCGCCCTCGATCAGGAGGGCGGCGTTGTCTTTCATGCGCCCATAGCGCTCCTCGTCGTCCAGTGGCATGTTCTTGATCAACACAGAGACATGGGGGAAGTTCACCACTGTGCGACTGCCGTAGTCGAAGATGCGGCGGGTGTCGTGGGCGAGGCTGGCCAGGAGTTCCTGTTCGATCAGGCTGCAACGCCGCTCGCTGTTGAGGGTGAGGGGACCGCCCTCGAACTTGAGTTGCACGCTGGCGGACAGGCCGTAGCTGCCGAGGCCGTCGAGGATGGCGCCGGCCAGGGCTTCCATGGTCTGGCAGGAAAAGGAACGGCTGAAAAAGTGCAAGATGACCCCCATCTCGCCGCTGGCGGAGAGGGCGGTCATGGCCATGCTCATGGTGTCGTTCAGGTTCCGGCGCAGTTCCGCAACTTCCTGTCTGGTGCGCAGGGCGATCTCCACCTTGTGCCTGATTTCGGTAGCAGACAGCGGCTTCAGCATGAAGTCGTCGCCTCCCGCATCATAGGCGGCCAATCGGGTTTCGGCGTCGTTCCGGGCGGAGACGAAGATGATGTAGATGCCTTGGCCCTTTTCGCTGCGCCGGATGTGTTCGCAGGTGTTCAGTCCATCCATGCCAGGCATCGTGATGTCCAGCAGGATGATGTCCGGCCGCTCCGCTTCGATGCGGACCAGGCAATCCTCGCCATTCCGCGCGGTGCTGTAACGGTAGTCGTTTTCACCAAGTAGGGATTTTTCCAGGTGGAAGATGAGAGGGTCATCGTCCACCAACAGGATGTGAGCAGTCATGTATCACCCAACCATAAGTTTCCCGTCGCCGGGAATGTTGATTGCAGTGACTATCGGCACGAGCCAGGAATTATTTAGCCGGGGCCGCCGGGAAAATCAGGCCGGTTCCAGCGCTTCCTCGAACTGCAAACGAAGCTCGCCGGTATCGTCCACGTCCACGTTCACTTCGCCGCCGTTGGCCAGTCGGCCGAACAGAAGTTCGTCGGCCAGTGCGCGGCGTAGCGTGTCCTGGATCAGGCGGGCCATAGGGCGCGCGCCCATGAGGGGATCAAAACCCTTCTTGGCCAGCCAGCGGCGCAGTTTGTCGGTGAAATGGGCTTCCACCTTCTTGGCGTGGAGTTGTTCCTCCAGTTGCATGAGGAACTTGTCCACCACCCGCAGAATGATGTCCTCGTCCAGGGCCGCGAAGGAAATCACGGCGTCCAGGCGGTTGCGGAATTCCGGAGTGAACATTCGCTTGATGTCGGCCATTTCATCGCCCTTGCGACTGGGCAAGGTGAAGCCGATGCCGATCTTGGTCATGGCCTCGGCGCCGGCGTTGGTTGTCATGATGATGGCCACGTTGCGGAAGTCGGCTTTGCGCCCGTTGTTGTCGGTCAGGGTGCCGTGGTCCATGACCTGCAACAGGACGTTGAAGATGTCGGCATGGGCCTTCTCGATCTCGTCCAGCAGCAACACCGCGTAGGGATTCTTGGTGATGGCTTCGGTGAGCAGGCCACCCTGTTCGAAGCCGACGTAGCCCGGAGGCGCGCCGATGAGGCGGGAGACGGCATGGCGCTCCATGTACTCGGACATGTCGAAGCGGATCAGTTCCACCCCCAGCACGTAGGCCAGTTGCCGCGCCACTTCGGTCTTGCCCACACCGGTGGGGCCGGAAAACAGGAAGGAACCAATGGGCTTCTGCGGGTTGCCCAGGCCGGAACGGGTCATCTTGATGGCGGCGGCCAGTGCGTCGATGGCCTTCTCCTGGCCGAACACCACGGCTTTCAGGTCGCGATCCAGGTTTTTCAGGGCATTGCGCTCGTCATTGGCGACGGTCTTGGCCGGTACCCGGGCGATCTTGGCGACGATGTCCTCTATTTCGCGCGGCGTGATGACCTTTTTCTGCTTCGATTTGGGCTGGATGCGTTGAGCGGCGCCCGCCTCGTCGATCACGTCGATGGCTTTGTCCGGCAAGTGGCGGTCGTTGATGTAGCGGGCTGACAACTCGGCGGCGGTGGAAAGCGCGGCCTGGGTGTACTTGATGCCGTGATGCAACTCGAAGCGGGATTTCAGGCCGCGCAGGATGGCGATGGTTTCCTCGACGCTGGGTTCCTTCACGTCGATCTTCTGGAAGCGGCGCGAGAGGGCGTGGTCCTTCTCGAACACGCCACGGAACTCGTTGTAGGTGGTGGCGCCGATGCAGCGCAACTGGCCGGCGGACAGGGGAGGCTTCAATAAATTGGAGGCATCCAGGGTGCCACCCGAGGCGGCGCCGGCACCGATGACGGTGTGGATCTCGTCGATGAACAGGATGGAATGCGGGGTGTTGATGAGTTGCTTGATCACCGCCTTGAGGCGCTGTTCGAAGTCGCCGCGATACTTGGTCCCGGCCAGCAGGGCACCCATGTCCAGTGCATAGACCGTGGCATCTTGCAGAATTTCAGGTACGCTGCCTTCGGTGATGCGGCGCGCCAGGCCTTCGGCGATGGCGGTCTTGCCGACGCCGGCCTCGCCCACCAGCAGGGGGTTGTTCTTGCGACGGCGGCACAGGGTCTGGATCACTCGCTCGACTTCCATATCGCGGCCGATGAGCGGATCGATCTTGCCGGCCTGGGCCTGGGCGTTGAGGTTGACGGTAAAGGAGTCCAGGGGCGAGGCGCCGGCGGGTTCGCCTTCCTGCGGTTCGCTGGCCGGCTCCGTGCGGCCGTTGTGGGCTGGTTCCTGGGGTGCCTTGGCGATGCCGTGGGAGATGAAGTTCACCACGTCCAGCCTGGTCAGCCCCAGTTGGGTCAGGAAGTGGAGGGCATGGGAATCCTTCTCGCCGAAGATGGCCACCAGCACGTTGGCGCCTGTGACTTCCTTTTTGCCGGAGGACTGCACATGCAGAATGGCACGCTGGATCACGCGCTGGAACCCGAGCGTAGGCTGCGTGTCGACTTCTTCCGTGCCGCCCACCGTGGGCGTGTTCTCGCGGATGAAGGTGGACAGGCTCTTGCGCAGGTCCTCGATGTTGGCCGCGCAGGCGCGCAGCACCTCGGCGGCCGAGGTCTTGCGCGCCTGCGCCACGGACTTGGATGATCTGCGCAAGAAACTCACGGACTTCATAGAACGGCACACGCCACGTGTGGACGGCGACGCAGAGGTGGACACCCAGCCAACGCTGGGATTCCAGCGCGTGAT
>CAIXFP010000853.1 GCA_903918705.1 uncultured Pseudomonadota bacterium | reverse complement strand
TCGTGCGCCAGGAAATCGTGTTGTTCATCATGGGCGGCCTGTTCGTCGCCGAGACCGTCTCGGTGATGGTGCAGGTGGGATCGTTCAAGCTGCGCGGCAAGCGGGTGTTCCTGATGGCGCCGATCCACCACCACTTCGAGAAGAAGGGCTGGAAGGAAACCCAGGTGGTGGTGCGCTTCTGGATCATCAGCATGATGTTGGTGCTGATCGGCCTGTCCACGTTGAAGCTGCGCTGAGGAGCCGACTATGAGCTTGACCGGCATGAGTTTCGCGGGAAAACGGGCACTGGTGGTGGGCCTCGGCGACACCGGCGCCGCCTGCGTGCGCTGGCTGATCGAGCACGATGCCCAGGTGCGCGGCAGCGACACCCGCCCGGAACCGCCCCACGCGCGGCACCTGGCCGAGGCCTTCCCGGAAGTGAAGCTGACCCTGGGCGGCTTTGCGGCCGAGGACTTCGCCTGGGCCGACTTCATCGTCGCCAGCCCCGGCGTCCCCCTGGCCACGCCGGAACTGCAGGCGGCCCGGGCGGCCGGCAAGGAGGTGGTGGGCGACGTGGAACTCTTCGCTCGCGCCATCGCCGGCTCCCAGGCCAAGGTCATCGCCATCACCGGTTCCAACGGCAAGAGCACGGTCACCAGCCTGGTGGGCCACCTCTGCGCGGCGGTGGGCCTGGACACGGTGGTGGCGGGCAATATCGGCCTGCCGGTGCTGGACGCCCTGGACAACCGCGAAATTGGACACCCCCCGCGCTCGCAAAACCCGCTCACCACCCCCCGAGAGGGCGCCATGCCCGACCTGGGGCGGCCCGGCGACGGGCAGGCTCGGGGCCGCGACCCGGACGTGTGGGTGCTGGAACTTTCGTCCTTCCAGTTGGAGACCACCACCAGCCTGCACCCCGACGCCGCCACGGTGTTGAACATCTCCGAGGACCACATGGACCGCTACGCCAGCCTGGAAGACTACGCGGCGGCCAAGGCGCGGGTGTTCGCGGGGGCGGGCCTGCAGGTGCTCAACCGCGACGATCCCATGGTCATGGCCATGGCCCTGCCGGGCCGGGCGCAGTGGACGTTCGGTTTGCTCCCTCCCCCACCGGGGGAGGGCCGGGGAGAGGGAACGGCGCTCGATCAAGCGGCTGCGCTGGATCAACCCGTATTCCCTCACCCCCAGCCCCTTTCCCAGGGGGGGAGAGGGGCCGGTGTGTTCGGCCTCACCAGCCGCAAGGATCGCCTCTGGCTGTGCGAGGGGGAGGAAGCGCTGCTGCCGGTGGACAAGCTCACCATCGCCGGCCTCCACAACGCCGCCAACGCCCTGGCGGCCCTGGCCCTGTGCCGCGCCATCGGCCTGCCTTACGCCGGCATGATCCCGGCGCTGAAGACCTTCGAGGGCCTGCCGCACCGGGTGCAGAAGGTGGGGGAGGTGGCCGGGCGCACGTTCTACGACGATTCCAAGGGCACCAACGTGGGCGCCACGGCGGCGGCGCTGCTGGGCTTTACCGTGCCGGTGGTGCTGATCGCCGGCGGCGACGGCAAGGGCCAGGACTTCTCCCCCCTCGCGGCGGCGGTGAAGAACGCCCGCGCCGTGGTCCAGATCGGCCGTGACGGGCCGCTGCTGGGACAGGCCATCGCGGGCGCCTGTCCGGTGCATCGCGCGCAAAGCATGGAAGACGCGGTGAACCTGGCCTTCCGCCTGTCCCGGCCGGGGGACGCAATATTGCTGTCTCCGGCCTGCGCCAGTTGGGACATGTTCCGCAACTACGCCCACCGCGCCGAGGTGTTCGTCGCCGCCGTGGATGTGCTCCAGGCCGTGGCGGGGGATTGCCGCCGCACCCAGGAGCGGCGCATCCGCGGCGCATCGATCCAGAGCGAAGAGCGGCGCCGCCGGCAACGCCGCAGGAGCGGGCATGTTTCATAACGCGGCCCTGAAACGCACCGCCCTGACCCCTTACGACTGGGGGCTGGTGTTCGCCGCCACCGGTCTCCTGGTGATCGGCCTGGTGATGGTGTACTCGGCCTCGGCCACGGTGGCCGAGGCCCATTCCGCCAGCCACGACAACACGTTTTACCTGATGCACCACGTCGTCTACCTGGTCATCGGCGTGGCCCTGGGCTATGCCGCCTTCCAGGTGCCCACCCCCCTGTGGCAGAGGGCGGCGCCCTGGCTTTTCATCGCCGGTGCCCTGATCCTGGCGGTGGTGCTGATTCCCCACATCGGCAAAGAAGTAAACGGCAGCCGGCGCTGGATTCCCCTGGGCCCCCTGGGCAATTTCCAACCCTCGGAATTCATGAAGTTCGCCACCATCCTCTATGCCGCCGACTACACGGTGCGCAAGGCGGCCCACATGCAGAACCTGGCGCGCGGCTTCCTGCCCCTGTTCCTGGTGATGCTGGGAGTAGGCGCGCTGCTCCTGATCGAGCCGGATTTCGGCGCCTTCGTGGTGATCATCGCCATCGCTCTGGCCGCCCTGTTCCTGGGGGGCCTCAACGGCCGCCTGTTCGCCGGCCTGATCGGCCTCCTGGCGGTGGGCTTCGTCCTCATGGTGGTGCTGTCGCCCTACCGGCTGGCGCGGGTGACCAGCTATCTCGACCCCTGGCACGACCCCTACGGCGCCGGCTATCAGTTGTCCCACGCCCTGATCGCCCTTGGGCGGGGCGAAATCACCGGGGTGGGCCTGGGCGACAGCGTGGAAAAACTGTTCTACCTGCCCGAGTCCTACACCGATTTCCTGCTGGCGGTGATCGGCGAGGAACTGGGCCTGATCGGCGTGTTCGCGGTGATCGGCCTGTTCGCCTGGCTGACCTGGCGCGCCTTCTCCATCGGCTGGCAGGCCAGCCTGATGGGGCGCAACTATCCCGCCCTGGTGGCCCAGGGTGTGGGGGTCTGGATGGGCCTGCAATCGTTCATCAACATGGGTGTGAACCTGGGCCTCTTGCCCACCAAGGGCCTCACCCTGCCGCTGATGAGCTATGGCGGCTCCGGCATCGTCGCCAACTGCCTGGGGCTGGCGCTGCTGTTGCGGGTGGATTACGAAAACCGCAGCCTGATGCGGGGGAAGAAGGGATGAAATACAAGTCGAGAGTCGAGAGTCGAGAGTCGAGAGAGCCTATGCACTCTCCGCTCTCCACTCTCGACTCTCGACTCAATGCGCGCTGCGCATTGATCATGGCCGGCGGCACCGGCGGCCACGTCATGCCGGCGCTGGCCGTGGCGGAAGCCTTGCGTGGCGAGGGCTGGCGCGTGGTGTGGCTGGGCACGCGGGCGGGCATGGAAGCGAAACTGGCAGTGGCCCAGGGTTTCGAGATGGCCTGGGTGAAGGTGGCCGGGGTGCGCGGCAAGGGCCTGCTTACCCAACTGCTGTTGCCGTTCAACCTGCTCACCGCCTTCTGGCAGGCCGCCCGCGCCATCTTCCGGGTGCGCCCAGACGTGGCTCTGGGGCTGGGCGGCTACGTCGCCTTCCCCGGCGGCATGATGGCGGTGCTGCTGGGCAAGCCCCTGGTGATCCACGAGCAGAACGCCGTGGCCGGCCTCACCAACCGCATTTTGGCCAAGTTGGCCGACCGCGTGCTGCTGGGCCTGCCTTTGACGGCAGTCGAGAGCAAGCACCGCTCTCGACTCTTCACTCTCGACTCTCCACTCTCCCGGGGCGAATGGGTGGGCAACCCGGTGCGTCCCGAGATCGCCGCCCTGGCCGCGCCCGGTGAACGCCTGGCCGGGCGCGCGGGCCCGTTGCGCCTGCTGGTGATCGGCGGCTCCCTGGGCGCCCAGGCCTTGAACGAGATGATCCCCATGGCCCTGGCCCTGCTGCCCGAAGCGGAACGGCCGCAGGTGCGGCACCAGTCCGGCGCCAAAAACCTGGCGACGCTGACCACCCACTATGCCGAGGCCGGGGTGGCGGCCGAATCCCTCGCCTTCATCGACGACATGGCCGCCGCCTACGCCTGGGCCGACCTGGTGATCTGCCGCGCCGGGGCGCTGACCGTGGCGGAAATCGCCGCCGCCGGCCTGCCCGCGCTGTTCGTGCCCTTCCCGTTCGCGGTGGACGACCACCAGACCGGCAACGCCGCTTTCCTGGCCGACCAGGGTGCCGCCTGGCTGATGCAGCAAAGAGCTTTGACCCCGGAAAAACTCGCCGCCTGGTTCGCCGGGCTGACTCGGGCGGAACTGCTGGCCCGCGCTGTGAAGGCCCGTGGCCTGGCCAAGCCGGACGCGACGGCGCGGGTGGCGGCGGTGGTGCAGGAGGTGGCG
>CAIXFP010000852.1 GCA_903918705.1 uncultured Pseudomonadota bacterium | reverse complement strand
GTGGAGGAGTTGCGCGCGGAGCGCCGGACCGGGCGTTCCGCGCGCATGTTGTTCGAGGTGCTGGGCGACATCTGGGTGGTGGACCGCAACCCTTATCTGCAGGACGACCTGCTCGCCAACCCGGATCGGCGCGGCCTGCTGATCCAGGCCCTGCGCCACCGTCTCAACGAGATCGAGAAGCGCCGCCAGGGCAGCGAAGTCGTTAGCGCTTCAGCGTTTACGAATTCGGCGTACTCCGCCAGCGAGTGCAACGAACTGGTTGGCCGCCTCCTGCTCCTGGCCGGGGGTGCCGTGGACACCTTCGAGGCCGGCTTCAGTCAGACCGCCCACTTGCGCGAGTCCCTGCTGCGCCGCCTCGGTCGCCATACCCGGCGCGACAACATCGCCTTCGACGGCATGGCCCGGGTCAGCCACGTCACCGACGCCACCGACTGGCGTGTCGAATATCCCTTCGTGGTGCTCAACCCCGACCACGAGGATGAGATTCCCGGTCTGGTGGCCGGCTGCGTGGAACTGGGCCTGACCGTGATCCCGCGCGGCGGCGGCACCGGCTACACCGGTGGGGCCGTGCCCCTGACCCGGCTGTCGGCGGTGATCAACACGGAAAAACTGGATTTCAGGAGCGCCATCGAATCCCGCGTGCTGCCCGGCCACACCGCGGCCACGCCGGTCATCACCTGCGGCGCCGGGGTGGTGACGCGCCGGGTGATGGAGGACGCGGAACGTGCCGGCCTGGCCTTCGCGGTGGATCCCACCTCGGCCGATGCCTCCTGCATCGGCGGCAATGTTTCCATGAACGCCGGCGGCAAGAAGGCGGTGCTGTGGGGCACGGCCCTGGACAACCTGGTGTCCTGGAAGATGGTGACGCCGGACGCCGACTGGCTGGAAGTCACCCGCCTGGACCACAACCTGGGCAAAATCCATGACGTGCCCCTGGCCCGCTTTGAACTGCGCCGCGGCAGCGCAGAGGGCAAGACGAAGGGGGAGCCGGAAATCCTGGAGATTCCCGGTACCGCCTTCCGCAAGCAGGGCCTGGGCAAGGACGTCACCGATAAGGTCCTCTCCGGCCTGCCTGGCATCCAGAAGGAAGGCTGTGACGGCCTCATCACCCAGGCCACCTTCGTCCTGCACCGCATGCCGCCGCAGGTGCGCACGGTCTGCCTGGAGTTCTTCGGCCAGGTTTCGGAAGCGGTGCCGGCCATCATCGAAATCACCGATTCCTTCCGCCGCACGCCGGACGTGCTCCTGGCCGGCCTGGAGCACATGGACGCCCGCTACATCAAGGCCGTGGGCTACGCCACCAAGGCGGAGCGCAGTGGTCGCCCGAACATGGTATTGCTGGCGGACCTGGCCGCGGAGGACGCGGCGGCGGTGGATGCCGCCGCCGCGCGGGTCGTCGAGTACGCTCGCGCCCGCGGTGGCGAAGGCTTCATCGCGGCAAGCGCGGAAGCGCGCAAGAAGTTCTGGCTGGACCGCTCCCGCACCGCCGCCATCGCCAAGCACACCAACGCCTTCAAGGTGAACGAGGACGTGGTGATCCCCCTGCCGCGCCTGGGCGAATATTCCGACGGCGTCGAACGCATCAACATCGAACTGTCCATCGGCAACAAGCTGGCCCTGCTCTCCGCCCTGGAAACCTTCATCCGCGGGCCGCTGCCCCTCACCGAGGACGAGGAAGGTGTGGCCGACCCGGTGCTCACCGAAGCGCGACGGGAGCGGGCACTGGCGCTGCTGGCGGACATGCGCGGGCGCTGGAGCGGTTTCCTCGACGACCTGGACACGCCGCTGCCGCCGCACCTTTGCGACCTCAGCGGCACCCCCCACGGCAGCGGCAAATCCATCTTCCATGCCCTGCAGGACCACAGCCTGCGGGTGTCCTGGAAGCGGGAAGTGCGCGCCGAGCTACGCCAGATCTTCACCGGTCGGGAATACGAGCCGATCCTGGCCGAGTGCGACGCCATCCACAGGCGCGTGCTCAAGGGACGGGTGTTCGTCGCCCTGCACATGCACGCAGGCGACGGCAACGTGCATACCAACATCCCGGTCAACTCCGATGATTACGCCATGCTCGCCACCGCCACCCAGGCGGTGGCCCGTGTCATGCGACTGGCCCAGGACCTGGGCGGCGTCATCTCCGGCGAGCACGGCATCGGCATCACCAAGCTGGAGTTCCTTTCCGACCAGACCGTGTCCGCCTTCGCCGCCTACAAGGCCAAAGTCGATCCGGAAGGCCGCTTCAACAAG
>CAIXFP010000851.1 GCA_903918705.1 uncultured Pseudomonadota bacterium | reverse complement strand
TGCTTGTCGTAGGCCACCAGCACGGCGCAGCCGCGGTAGTCGATGCCGTAGTCGGTGTTGTCGTAGCCGATGCGCTTGATGGTGTCGCGGGCGACGTGGATGTAGTCGACGTTGGCGGTGGTGGTGATCTCGCCCGCCAGGACCACCAGGCCGGTGTTGGTCAGGGTTTCCGCGGCGACCCGTGCCGTGGGATCCTGGGCCAGGATGGCGTCGAGGATGGCGTCGGAAATCTGGTCGGCGACCTTGTCCGGATGGCCTTCGGAAACGGATTCGGAAGTGAAGAAGTAGTCTTTGCTCATGGTTGCAGCTCCTGTGTGATTCCCCGATACAAGTCGGCGTGACCGACTCCGGGGAGAGGAGCGGGACGCTTTAGCTGAATTTGTATCCCGCCCGCAATTTGTCTTACTGCATTGCTGCAATGAACTCGGCGGCTTGATAATTCTACGCACCTGCACAATATTTCGCCAATCCCCCTTGCCTCTCCTGATCCGCCTACTGGCCCGCCTGCCGCTGCCGCTGAACCATGCCCTGGGCGCCCTGGCCGGACTGCTCGGCCTCCTGCGCGGGCGCCATCGCCGCATCGTCGCCGACAACCTGCGCGCCGCCGGCTACTACACGCCCTGGCGGCTGCTGGCGACAGCGGCCGAACTGGGCAAGGGCTACCTGGAGTTGATCCCGATCTGGCTGCGCCCCTACGGCGACATCCTCACCTGGGTGCGCGAGGTGCATGGCTGGGAGCATGTCGAAGCGGCCCTGGCGCGCGGCAAGGGCGTCGTCGTTCTGGGGCCGCACCTGGGCTGCCTGGAACTGGCCGGCCTCTACATCGCCAACCGCCTGCCCATCACCGCCCTCTACACCCCGCCGCGCCAGGCCTGGGTCCACGAGATGATGCAGCGTGGGCGCGCGCGCGGCCAGGCCCACATGGTGGAACCGGACCTCAAGGGCGTGCGCGCCCTGCTCACCGCCTTGAAGCGCAACCAGGCGGCCTGGGTGCTGCCGGACCAGTCCGCCAGCTCCGGCGAAGGCATGGTGATGCGTTTTCTCGACCGCCCCGCCTACATGCCCACCCTGCTCTATCGCCTGCATGGCGCCACCGGCGCCACGCCCCTGGTGTTCGCCTGCGAGCGGCTCGGCCTCGGCCGCGGCTACCGACTCTGGATCGAGCCCCTGCCGGAACTGCCGGCGGGTACGGCGGCGGCCGCACCCCTGGTGAACGGTTGCATCGAGAGCCTGATCCGGCGTTTCCCCAGCCAGTACTTGTGGAGCTATCGCCTGCACCGGGAACAGAAAGGTGAACTGGCCGCCGTGGGAGGCGAACCATGACCCGGCTCGGCATCACCTTGCTCTGGCTGCTCTGGCGTTTGCTGCCGGCGCGGGCGCTGGGCGTGCTGGGCGCGGGACTGGGCATGGTCATGTACGCCGTGGCCGGCCGCCGCCGCCATGTGTGCATGACCAACCTCGGCCTGGCTTTCCCGGAACTCGATGAACCCGCGCGGCGCCGCCTGATGCGCGCCCACTTTCGCGCCTTGGGGACGGTGACGCTGCAGGAGACCGTGTCCTGGTGGGGCAGTCGGTCGGAAGTGGAACGCCTCACCCGCTTTGAAGGCAGCGAGCACCTGGAACCGCACCTGGGCAAACCCCTGATCTGGTTCGCGCCGCATTTCGTCGGCCTCAACATCGGCGGCGTCCGGGTCACCGCCGACTACGCCCCCATCGTCTCCATGTACGCCAGCATCAAGAATCCCGAGTTCGAGCGACTCATGCTGCGCGCCCGCACCCGTTTCACCGGGAGAGACGGCACCCCCTCCGAGATGTACTCGCGCCAGGACGGCATCAAGCCGGTGCTGCGCGCCATCAAGAAGGGACGGCCCTTCTACTACCTGCCGGACATGGACTACGGCGCCCGGGACGCGGTGTTCGTGCCCTTCTTCGGCGCCGACGCCGCCACCATCACCGGGCTGTCCCGCATCGCCCGCGCCACCGGCGCCGTGGTGGTGCCCACCATCACCCGGCAGGAGGGGGGCGGCTATGTCACCCGCTTCTATCCGGCCTGGGAGGACTACCCCACGGACGACGTGAAAGCCGACACCCGGCGCATGAATGCATTCCTGGAAGACCGCATCCGCGAACTGCCGGAGCAGTATTTCTGGGTGCACAAGCGCTATAAGACGCGGCCGGAGGGGGAAGGCGGATTCTATCGGTAAGCTGGTTTTTGCCCGGTGAAGCGTTTTCCCGCCATAATCGCTTCACCACATGAGGCGATTATGGCGTCCTAATGCCTTCCTGGATTTGGCAACACCCCGACTGGCCCGCATTCCGATACGACGTAGCGGCGCTGTCGCCGTTCCTGGCGCAGGCGCGACAGGAACAGGGGCGTTTGCTGGGCATGGGGCGGTTGCTGGACGCGGGCCTGTCGCGGGAGGCGTGGGGTCACATCCTGGTGGCGGAGGGGCTTGGTACCGGGGCCATCGAGGGGGAGCATCCCGATCCGGATACGGTGCGCTCGTCCGTGGCGCGCCACCTCGGCCTGCCCACGGCCGGGCTGCCGTCGCCGCCGCGCGCCGTGGACGGACTGGTGGAGGTATTGCTCGACGCCACCGGCGGCCACAGTCAGCCCCTGACCGTGGCACGCCTGTGCGGCTGGCAGGCGGCGCTGTTTCCCGGTGGCCATGCCGGCCTGACTCCGATCCGCACCGGCGCCCTGCGCGGCGACGAGCCCATGCGCGTGGTGTCCGGCCCGTATGGGCGGGAACGGGTGCATTTCGAGGCGCCGCCGCGCGCGTGCCTGAAGCCGGAACTGGCGGCTTTCCTGGACTGGTTCGCGCTGCCGCCCGCCGGCCTCGATGGCCTGCTGCGCGCGGGCCTGGCCCATCTCTGGTTCGTCACCCTGCACCCCTTCGAGGACGGCAACGGCCGCCTGGCCCGGGCGATCACCGACCTGGCCCTGTGCCGGGACGAGGGGCGGCCGACGCGGCTGTTCTCGCTGTCGGCGAGGATCATGGCGGTGCGCGATGACTATTACGACGTGCTGGAACGCACCCAGCGTGGCGGCCTAGACGTGACCGAATGGCTCGCCTGGTTCCTGGAGCAGGTGGCCGCGGCCTGCGACGCGGCGGAAACCACGGTGGCCCAGGTGCTGGCCAAGGCGCGATTCTGGCTGGAGCATCAGCGCACCGACCTTAACGAACGCCAGCGCAAGGTGCTCAACCGCCTGCTGGACGCCGGCCCCGAGGGCTACGTGGGCGGCATGAACACCCGCAAGTACGTGAGCCTGACCCGGGTCAGCCGGGCCACAGCCTACCGGGAACTGGCCGACCTGGTGGCCAAGGGCTGCCTGGTGCCCCAGGGCCAGGGACGTGGGGCGGCCTATGCGATACGCTGGAGCGAACCGACATGACAAAGGACTTCGAAATCTCCCCCCTCCGCCCAGACG
>CAIXFP010000850.1 GCA_903918705.1 uncultured Pseudomonadota bacterium | reverse complement strand
GGTGGTGCCGGTGGCCCACAACGCCGGCCGTTTCTGGCCGAAGAACGCCTTCCTCAAGCGCCCCGGCGAAATCACCGTGGTGATTGGCCCCGCCATCCCGACCCGGGGGCGCCGTCCGGCCCAGATATTGGCGGATACGGAAGCCTGGATCGAAGCCACCATGCAGCGCCTTTAGGCCGATCCGGAATCAGTATGTCTGGTTGCGTGATTCGGTATTTATGAATGAGGCACGGTAAGATTCAAACCGGACGCCGACATCATGAATGACCCCGATTCCCTCATCCCTCCCCGCCTGGACCTCTGGCCCGCGCGTTTTGACATCCTGCAAAGCTCGAGCGGCCTGATTCTCGGCCTGTTCATGTGGCTGCACATGTTTTTCGTCGCCTCCATCCTGCTGGGCAAAGACGCCATGTGGACCGTGGCGCGCTTCTTCGAGGGCTATTTCTTCTTCGGCCGCTCGCTACCCTGGCTGGTTTCCCTCTTCGTCGCGGCGGTGTTCTGGCTTTTGGTGGCCCATGCCCTGCTGGCGGTGCGCAAGTTCCCCACCCAATGGAAGCAGCAGGCGATCTACTGGCGCCACATGCGGGCTCTGCGCCACGAGGACACTTATCTCTGGTTCGTCCAGGTGTTGACCGGCTTCGCCATGTTTTTCCTGGTGCCGGCCCACCTCTACATCATGCTGACCCACCCGGATCTGATCGGTCCTTTCGAATCCGCCGACCGGGTCTGGAGCGGACGCATGTGGCCGCTGTATCTGATATTGCTGTTCGTGGTGGAACTGCACGGCGGCATCGGCCTCTATCGCCTGGCAGTGAAGTGGGGCCAGTACCGCGACCCCATCGCCATGCGTCGGCGTCTGAAATCCATCAAATGGGGCTTCACCGTGTTCTTCCTGGTGCTGGGCCTGGCCACCCTGGCGGCTTACGTCAAGATCGGGCTGGAGCACGCGGCCCACGCCGGCGAACGCTATCGGCCGGTCTCTTTACTCCCCCCTTTCCCAAAGGGTGGCGGAGGGGGATTTTGGGTCTGCATCACCATGCCCTCAATGCAAATCCCATCTTCGATGACGTCGCCCCCTAACCCCCCTTTGGAAAAGGGGGGGACAACATGAAGATCATTCACTCCGACGTCCTGGTCATCGGCGGTGGCCTGGCCGGCCAGCGCGTTGCCCTGGCGGTGAAGCGGCGTGGCCTCACGCCCTCTATCCTCTCCCTGGTGCCGGCCAAGCGTTCCCATTCCGTCGCCGCCCAGGGCGGCATGCAGGCCAGCCTGGGAAATTGTTTCAAGGGCGCGGGCGACAACGAGGACGTGCATTTCGAGGACACCGTGCGCGGTTCCGACTGGGGCTGCGACCAGCGCGTGGCGCGCATGTTCGCCCACGTGGCGCCCAAGGCCATCCGCGAACTGGCGGCCTGGGGCGTGGCCTGGAACCGGGTGCGCGGAGGCGACCATGAGGCGGTCATCAACGGCCAGCGGGTAATCCTGAAAGAAAGCGAGGAAGCTCACGGCCTCATCACCGCCCGCGACTTCGGCGGCACCCGCAAGTGGCGCACCTGCTATACCTCGGACGGCACCGGCCACGCCATGCTCTACACCGTGTCCGACCGGGTCATCGCCGAATCGATTCCTGTGCTGGAACGCCAGGAAGCCCTGGCCCTGATTCACGACGGCCACCGCTGCCATGGCGCCGTGGTGCGCGACCTGATCACCGGCGAACTGTCCGCCCACCTGGCCCGCGCCACGGTGGTGGCCACCGGCGGCTACGGCCGCATCTGGGGCATCTCCACCAACGCCCTGATCAACGAGGGCATGGGTGCTGCCCTGGCCCTGGAAACCGGGGTGGCGCGCCTGTCCAACATGGAAGCCGTGCAGTTCCACCCCACCGCCATCGTGCCCACCGGCATCCTGGTGACCGAGGGGTGCCGCGGTGATGGCGGCGTCCTGCGCGACGTGGACGGCCACCGCTTCATGCCCGACTACGAGCCGGAGAAGAAGGATCTGGCCTCCCGCGACGTGGTCTCGCGGCGCATGGCCGAGCACATGCGCCGCGGGAAAGGCGTCAAGTCCGCCTACTGCGAGCACCTCGGGCAGGACATCACGCAACTGGGAGCGGCCCACATCGAGCGCAACCTGCGGGAAGTGAAGGACATCTGCCATTACTTTCTGGGTATTGATCCGGCGAAAGACTTCATACCGGTGCGTCCCACCCAGCATTACTCCATGGGCGGCATCCGCACCGATTTTCGCGGCGAGTCGCAATGGCTGTCCGGCCTCTTTTCCTGTGGCGAAGCGGCGTGCTGGGACTTGCATGGTTTCAACCGCCTGGGCGGCAACTCGGTGGCGGAAACCGTGGTGGCGGGCATGCTGGTGGGTGAATACGTGGCGGACTACTGCGAGTCCGCTTATGGTGAGTTGGAGGTCTCCACCGCCCTCGCGCGCGAATTCGTGCAGCGCGAGCGGTATGGCCTCGAACGCATCCTCGCCAATCCCGGCCAGGAACGCGCGGTGGCCCTGCGCCGGCGCATGGAACAGATCATGACCGACAAGGTGGGCCTGTTCCGCAACGGCCCCGACCTGGACAGCGCGGTGGCGGAACTGGGCGAATTGCTGCAACGCAGTTATGCGGTGGCGGTGAACGGAGGCCTCGTTGCCAACCCGGAACTGGTGCTGGCCTACCGCCTGCCGCGCATGCTCAAGGTGGCCCTCACCGTGGCCATGGGCGCGCGCAACCGCACGGAAAGCCGCGGCGCCCATTTCCGCGAGGATTACCCGGAACGCAACGACCGCGACTGGCTCAACCGTACCCTGGCCTGCTGGCGCGAAGGCGATGCGCTGCCGACCCTGGATTACGACGACCTGGACGTGAAGCAGATGGAACTGCCCCCCGGCTTCCGCGGCTACGGCACGAAGAACATCATCGAACATCCGGATACCGCCCAGCGCCAGGCCGACGTGGACGAGATGCGCGGCGCCAAGCTGGACCGCTACGCCGCCCAGTCCTACCTGATGTCCTTCAAGGAAT
The DNA here is from genome assembly GCA_903918705.1 of uncultured Pseudomonadota bacterium. Taxonomy (GTDB): domain Bacteria; phylum Pseudomonadota; class Gammaproteobacteria; order Burkholderiales; family Thiobacillaceae; genus PFJX01. The sequence continues at coordinate 7,107 of CAIXFP010000850.1, read as the reverse complement.
TCCTGCCACTCAAGTACCGCGCCCGCAACGAACGCCTGGACGAGCCCCTGTCCGGCCACGACGACCTCGGTGGCGACACCCCATGACCGCCCGCACCCTGACCTTCCGCGTCTTCCGCCACAACCCGCGCGACCCCGACAGTGAGCCCGGCATGCGCGACTATCAGCTCGATGAAACGCCGGGCATGACCCTGTTCATCGCCCTGACCCGCATCCGGGAAGAACTGGACCCCAGCCTGTCCTTCGACTTCGTATGCCGCGCCGGGGTGTGCGGCTCCTGCGCCATGCTCATCAACGGCCGCCCCGGCCTCGCCTGCCGCACCCTGATACGCGACCAGCCGGCCCGCATCAACCTGTTCCCGCTGCCCGGTTTCGAACTCATCGCCGACCTCTCGGTGAACACCGGCAAGTGGATGCGTGGCATGAGCGAGCGCCTGCAGGCCTGGGTCCACACCGCCAGCGAGACCGACGTGAACGTGCTGGAAGCGAGGATGGCGCCGGAAGAGGCGGAAGCCATCTATGAACTGGACCGCTGCATCGAATGCGGCTGCTGCGTAGCCGCCTGCGGCACCATGCAGATGCGCCCGGATTTCGTCGGCGCGGTGGGCATGAACAAGCTGGCGCGCTTCCGCCTCGATCCGCGTGACGATCGCACCGATGCCGAGTACTACCAGATGATCGGCCAGGACAACGGCATCTTCGGCTGCATGAGCCTGTTGGGCTGCCAGGACGTCTGCCCCAAGGAACTTCCTTTGCAGACCCAGATCGCCTACCTGCGCCGGGCCATGGCGCGGCAGGGTCTGTAGGTCCTCTGCACGCGCCTTAAACCTTGCTTCCTCAGTTGACCGCTCGTTTGGCTGCGTGAGGCCGCATGGGTGCTGAGGTTCGCGCCTTCGATCACGCTCACCTGTCGGGTAAGCCCGCTACGCGCCCGATTGCGGGTCTGCCGCGCCGTCTGGCTGCGTTGCTCCTGATGAAACAACTAAGCGAAGGACTTGGCCGCCAAACGACGGCGGCCAAGCTGGTCACCCGCAGGAAGAAGCGGCTCAGCCATTCGGGAAAATCGCAGCCGATCAGCAGCAGGTTGCGTTCCTGCATTTCGCTCAGGAACGCCGTCGGCACCTGGCTGCCGCGGGAATCAGATTGTGGGCGTACTCCAGGACATCTTCGTCGTGGATGGCGAACATGGGCGCCGGCCGGGCCTTGCCGAACAGGTACAGCACCTGCGCCTCGCCCGGCCGCCCGCGCCAGTCCGGGCCCAGGTCGCGGCTCTCGCTGCTGGGCAGCTTGGGGGATGCACGATCTCGCTCACCGCGCGGCGCCGGCGCAGGCCGCAGGCCAGCAGGTCGTCCGGGGTCAGGGTCACGAACAGGCGGAAATGCGCGATCGCGGCCAACTGCCGGGTCGCGGCCGGGATGGCGGCCTCCCCCGCGGTCACCTCGAGGAGGGCGCCGTCGATGTCGGAATAGAGATCCTGCAGGCAGGTCTGGGACTTGAGCAGAGCCACCGCGGCGTTCAACTCGTGGAACGGCGGCAACTCGGCTTCCCGCTCCCAGCCGTGGGCCTGGAGCAGGGCGAGGGCCACGTTTCCCTGGAGCGAGTCGCCGCTGGCATCGACCAGCAATTCCGTGCCGATCACCGGGATGACGTAGCCGTCGCGAATCTGATGCAACAACCTTTTCCAGGAAGCCTCGTTCATTTTTCGTTGTTCCTCAGCTTGCGTGGCGGGATGCCGCCGCCACGGCGGGATCCTTTCACGTTGAGCCAGGGCCGGCGCGCCGAGGGGCGTCGCGGCTTTCATCCGCCGGCCAGGTGGGCGATGGCCGCCTGGGTGTCCAGGATCGACTGAATCTGGTTTCGGGTGGATTCCAGCATCCAGGCGGCCACCGGCAGCGCCCTCGCCTGGCCGGCCCACTGCTCGACGGCGGCCGGGTCGCCCAAGCCCGCCGCCGCTTCCCACAGGGTCGCCAGGATCCAGTAGCGCGTGGCGTCGGGAAACTCCCCGGCGAGCAGGGGCCGCGCGAACTTGATGACATCCCGGCGGGTGCGCCGCGCCAGGATCGTATCGGCGACGCCCTCGTCCCGCTCCCCCGCCCGCAGCGCCGCCAGGGCGCGCAGTTCCAGCAGGTAGGCCAGGTTGATGCCGTTGTAATAGTCCTGCTTGAGCTGGAAGCCGCGGCCGTAGGCTTCGATGCTCGCGGCCAAGTCCTCCGGACGCTGCCGGATGTCCCACAGGCGCTTGTGGATGGCGCCCCACAGGCCCAGGGTTTCCGGGTCGTTGGTGGTGGCCGGACTGAGTTCGAGCAGCATCTCCCGTGCCTCGTTCAGCGCGGTCTCGGGAGCGGGCAGCCTGGACTTGTAGGTGGCCAGGGCAAGTTGCTGGACCACGAAGGAGTCATGGGGTCGCTGCTCGCGGACTTTTTCCCAAAGTGGGCGCGCCGCCATGAAATCACTGGCCTTCATGCACGCCTGGGCTTGTTCCAGATTGTCCTTGGCGCTCGCTTCGGCCGCCGCGCCCGGGGCCGCGGCCATGTCCCGCTCGGGAGCCGCACAAGGTTCGAGCCTGCGCGTCGGGGCCGGCGCCGCCACCGGGGCTGGCAACAGCGGCGGCATCAGGTTAGGCAGGAAGGTATAGACCGGGCTGTCGATGGCGCCCGAAGCCAGAATGTCGAGGATGGCCTGCTTGAGATCGTCGCGAAACCGCTTCGCCTCCCTGGCGCCGATGTCCTCGCCCAGATGCTTGTAGCGGCGGATCACGATGTGGCCCACGTCGAAGGGATTATTGAAGCCGTCCTCGGCGACGATGAGGGTGGCGCGCGGGCGCAGGCCGTAGCGCACGCCCAGTTCGAAGGCGGCATTGACGTTGTAGGTGGACAGGTCGGCGATCACCAGGTCGGCTTCCAGCAGTTGCCGGTACATGGGCACGTCGATGGTTCCGGAATGCTGGATTTCGTCGGCGCGGATGCATACCAGCCCGGCCGCCTCCACGCCTTCCTTGATGATGGCGTAGGAGGCGTCCAGGTCCAGTACCCGGCCGTCGGTGAAGTCGGTCTTCTTGCCGAAGCCCTGGACTACGAAACAGGTCGCCATCCCTCGCACCCCTTGAAGTGGTCGATCAGACAATGAGCGGCGGCAGCACTCTTGCCCAACCGGGCCAGGATTTTCATGTTGATCAACTCCGGGATTCCGCCGCCATCGCGGGCGAGGAGCTTTTTGAGAGCGGGGAAAGGCCTTCGAGCCCGCGAGGCGGCCATGGGGTGGCGCTCTCTCTCCGCAGCGAGAACGGCTCGCACGGTTGCCACCTGTCGAACGCGCCGGGTTTCCCCGTCACGGCCACAGAGCCTCCCGCAGCTTTTCCAGCGCCGCCCGCGCGGGGGAGCCGGCCGGCAGTAGCGCCCGCAGCCAGATGAGCTGTTTTTTCGCCGAGTCGTGCTCACGGTCGTTGCCCAGGCGCCTGACCAGGTCGCGCTGACGGTCGACCAGGGACTGGCGCACCGCGTCGTTGTCCAGGCCCCGCGCAATGCGGCCGTCCAGCATGGCCCAGAGGGCATCCACCCGATCCGCCTCGATCTCGGCATAGGCGTGGAAGAAGGCGCGGTCCTCCAGGAAGCGCCGTTGCGCGTTGCGCTTTGCCTCGGCCAGCCAGGCCTCCCGCCTTGGCGCCAGGGCGTCGAACTCGGTCCGGTCGCCGCGGGCGGCGAGAAGGATGGCGGCGTCGAGGACATTGAGGCCGGGGTAGTAGTCCCGGTCGCCGCCGTTGGCCAGGGAAAGATCGCTGGCCCGCCGGTAGGCCTCCAGCATGGCCCGCAGGTCCGCCATGATCTGGTCGTCTGTCGCATCCGGAAGGGTGGAGCGCAATTTCCAGGCGGAGCCTAGCAGGGACAGACGTTCCACCGTCTCGCCCAGGCCCAGCAGGGCCTCGATGCGATGCTGCCCGGCATCCATGAGTTGCCCGCCCGCGTCCCGGGTTTCCGGCTGAATCCGGTATTCCGCGCCCAGGCGCAGTTCCAGGTTGGCGAGTTGTTCCAGGGCGCGCAGGCTGGAGCGGCCGTCCTCCTGGGCGAGGGCGGCGCGGTAGTGGGCAATGGCGCGCGGCTTTTCACCCAGATCGGCCCAGCAGGCGCCGAGACGTTCGCGGACTTCCCCAAGCTGGAAGTAGCGCGCCCGGGCGGCGCTTTCGATCAAATCCAACTGCTTGCCGTACATGATTTTTTCGTCATCGCTGGCCGGGCCGATGCGAGCCCGCAGGAGATCCAGTTCCGCCGTAATTTGGCCGGCGTGAAGATATTCGGGCGCCTTCCCGTTGTCCTCCCGGTCCTCGACCAGACGATAGCGTTCATCGCCGTAGGCCTGGTAGGCGCCCCAGGTATTGCTGCCCGGATGGCGTTGCCAGGTTTCGACCCGGGCGGCCAGCACCGCATCGCCGAATCGTTTCCCGTCCAGCAGGCCGCGGTAGAAGGTGGCGGAGAAGGTGTCGGCGGCGGCGTCATCCACCGCCCAGCCGGCGGCGATCACCGCCTTGCAGCCCATTTCGATGAATTCCGTGGCCAGGTTGGCGGCCAGTTCGCCCCAGCGCGGGTGTTGTTCCTCCTCGGCATCGGCCTTCATGCTGCCCAGGTGGCAGCAGTTGATGAAGACCAGTTCCGGCACCCGGCGCAGTTTGCTGACCTGGGCTGTGGTGAGGAAGGTGTCCGGTCCCAGCACCATGCCGGTGTAGCCGGCACCGTCCTCCGCCACCGTGCCGTGGGCGGCCAGGTGGATGACCCGGTAATGGCCGTCGAACAGGTTGACCATCACGGTCTGGCCGTCGGGGCGGATCAGCGCATTGACGTCGTAGCCCTGGCCCTGGAACTGGCGGGCCACCCTGAGTCCCTCGCGCTGGGCGCCGGGCAATTCGGCGAAGCCGGACTGGGTGTCGCCCACCACCAGCGCCCGCAAATCAGCCACGGTGGAGACGCGATTGCGGCCGTGGGGCGAGGCGAGTTGCCGCACCACGCCGACCCGGGTGACCAGGGGCTGGTCGTAGCGTTCCGCCTCATCGCGCATGAGTTCCCATGGGTAGGCGGCGGCAAAGGCATCCACCCCGATGATGAGTCCGCGCAGGTCGGGCAGCGCTTCCTTGAAGCCGTTGGGCACCATGAGTTCGAACAGGGCGCGGGACAGACCGGGCATATCCTGGGTGGTGCTGGTGGCCGAGCGGATTAAACCATCCACCGCCTGGCGCTGGTCGGGTTCGTCGTCCACTTCGCTGCGGGCGCGGTCGGTCAACAGGGTGAAGCGAAGTCCGCCGTCGCGACCGGCTGTGATGTGGACCCGTTGCCAGCCGCTCGATCCGCCGCGACCGTCGCATATCGCGCGATAGCGGCCCTGGGCCAGGCGGATGCGGCCGTCATAACTCACTTCCCCGGCGAATTTGCGGTCGCCGGCCAGATCGCTCAAGGTCTGGGCGGCGCTGATGGCTCGCGCCTCCTCTTCCTCGAACACCTGCAAGGCGGCGATGCGCAGGCCCATGTTGGCCTGGGCCAGGGCCTGGTTGGCGCGGCGCACGGCTTCCGCCAGGCAACGCATGCCCAGTTCCACACTGAGGCCGGCATAGCCGGTGCCCACCAGTATGGTGGAAAGCGCCACGCCGCGTGGCGCCGGGTCCGTCGCCGGATTCATCTCCGCCCACAGCCGCGCGTACTCCAGGAAACCATGAATCAGGCCGCGCGTCAGGGCGCCGGGCTTGAGTTCTCCCAGGGCGCCCAAGCCGACGACGATGGCGCCGGCGGGGCTGGTGTACGCCACGGCTTGCAGAAACACCATGGCTTCGCCCGGCTGATCCGGATAACGCCCCATCTTCTGCGCACGCTTCAGGCTGCCGCCCAGGTGACGGTCGAGGAAATCGGCGCTGCCGCCGATGGGGTCGTGGGCATAGGCGCCGATCAGCACCGGCGTTTGAGCGCCGGCCAGACTGCCGTGAATGATTTCCATGGCGCAGGGAACGCTGGGCGCTTCGGTCCGTCCGCGCGGCGGCCGCCCGCCCACGGCTGCGGCCATGATTTCCTCGGCGCTGGGGTAGAGGGTGTATACCGCCAGGGGCGCGGGCGTGAACTGTACGCCGCCGGCATCGCGCGCCCCGCCCGCGACGGTGGGCAAGCGGCAGGTGCCGGTATCCAGCAGGGCCACGTAGTCATCGAAGGCGTCCGTGTGATCGAGCAGGTCGCCATGGGCGGCGTCCACGTACCAGACCTTCACGCCGGGGGGAATGCCGGTATCCCAGGGCACCCGACCGTCGCCGCGGTCGCTCCAGCCGATTTCCACCTGGCCGTTTTCCAGGCGCACCGCCACCGGGGTCCGCTCGCTGCCGGCCACGTAGAGGGTGGCCTCCGGGTCCAGGGCGGTGGCCTGGATTTGTGCGATGGCCGCCCGCGCCGCCTGGAGGCGATCCGGCACCGGCGCTGGCCAGCCGTCGCCCGCTCCCTTGGCGCGTTCGAAGGTGGGGTCCGCGCCGCGCCCCCGGCTACCCTGGTTCTCGGCATCCTGGCCGGCCCAATCCTGCCAGAGCTGGGCGTCGAAATAATCCCGGCCGTCGCCGGCCTTGCCGTTCGCCACCGGCCAGGGCAGCAGTTCCAGCACGCCGGGGAAGTCATGCACGATGTCGAGGAACTCCTTCATGTCGTGCTTCCAGTCGAACCAGCGTTCGATCTTCTGGACGAAGGCGTCGCGTCCCATCAGCACCGCGGCGATACTGTGGGAACCGTTGTTGGGTGTGCCAAACTGCACCAGGCGGCTGCCGGGAAGGGCCTTGAGCCGGGCCCAGCGGCCCTGGTCGGCCAGGGCCAGGCGCGCCACCAGGCCGCCCATGGAGTGGGCGACGATGCGCAGCGGCTTGCCGCGCCCGACGGCATCGGCCAGGGCCTGATCCAGCACCGCGCTGAAGTTCGCCGCCGCCGCGACGATGGACAGCCGCCAGTCGTAGGCGAAGGGCCGCACCTCGTGGGTCTGCGCCAGGTGCTGGGCAAAACGCTCGTAGCTTATGTCGATCCAGCCGTCCGGGGTCACTCCTTCGGCCTGGAGCTGCAAACGATCCATCTCCCCGGCGATCAGGTTGGCCGGGTCGAACCAG
>CAIXFP010000849.1 GCA_903918705.1 uncultured Pseudomonadota bacterium | reverse complement strand
GTGCTGACCGCGGATGGGGATCATCTACGCATGATCGGATCGATCGGCTTGAGCCCGGCGCTCCTGGATCGTGAACGTTACGTCCCCCTCGATTGCGGCATATGCGGGCAGGCCACGCTGACGCAGTCGACACAATATGACAGTGTCTTGCAGGTCTGCCAGAAGCAGGTTCGCCATATCTACACGTCATTGCAGTGCAACACGGTCTATGCCGTCCCACTTCGGCACAAGGGCAAAGTACTGGGCGTCTACAACCTGTTCATGGAGGAACCACAGCCTTTGTCCGAGGACATTCGTTACCTGTTCAACTCCATCAGCGAACATCTCGGCATGGCTTTGGAGAATGCGCGCCTGACTCGCGAGAACATCCGGATTTCACTGATGAACGAGCGCACCATGCTGGCGAATCAGATCCATGATTCTCTGGCGCAGACTCTGGCCTACGCCAAGATGCGCCTGTCGGTCCTGAACGAGGCGATGTCCGACAACGACCCCGAGCGTGCCAATCGCTATCTGGGGGACGTCGAGGAGGCGGTCGACATGGCCTACTCGGAATTGCGCAACCTGATCACGCAGTTCCGCGACCGCATTGACCCGCGTGGCCTAGTGCCCGCGCTACAGGAGATGGTCGAGAGTTTTCGCAAGAAGGCCAATGCCGATGTGGATTTCCTCAATGTGGCTCAAGATGTGGTGCTCACGCCGGAAGAGGAAATCCAGGTGTTCCACATCATTCAGGAAGCGCTTTACAACATCTGCAAGCACGCTCGCGCGCGACATGTGGTCGTGACCCTGGATCTGCACGAGAACGAATATGTGGTGAACGTGGCCGACGATGGCGTTGGATTGCGTAGCGGAGGCGCATCGGACATGGGCAAGAGTTTTGGCCTGACCATCATGCGGGAGCGAGCCGCCAAGTTGAATGGCAGGCTATCTATCGAAAGCCGAGCGGCGGGTGGCACCATCGTGCGCCTGGCTTTCCCGTCGCATCACGGCATCGAGGCGCATTCATGACCCAATTGCGCATTGTCCTGGTGGACGATCACACGTTGTTCCGCAAGGGCCTAGCGGAACTGTTGGAACGCGAAGGTGAGATCAAGGTTTCGGCCATAACCGGGAGCCCGGCCGAGGTGGCGGATCTGTTGCGCCAGCACCATCCCGACGTCTTGCTTCTCGACCTCAATATCGGGGGGACCGATGGCATCATGGTCATGCAGGAGTTGCGCGGAGCGGGCTTCCTCTTGCCGGTGCTGATCCTGACCGTGAGCGAGTCGGAGGACGATCTGGCCCGGGCACTGCGCAATCGGGCCAATGGCTATCTGCTCAAGAGCATGGAGCCGGACGAGGTGGTTGATGCCATCGAGCGCGCGGCGCGTGGCGAGACCGTGGTGGCGCCAGGGATGACCGCCAAACTGGTCCGGTTGCTCGATTCCAAAAGCAACGCCACGCCCTCCCTGCTGGACACCCTCACCCATCGCGAGCGGGAGATTCTTTCCCACCTGGCTTTGGGCGAAAGCAACAAGGCCATCGCCCGCCAGCTCGATATCAGCTACGACACGGTCAAGTTGCATGTGCGCCATGTGCTGGCCAAGCTCAATCTGTCCTCGCGAGTCGAGGCCGCGGTGTTCGCGGTGGAAAACCGGCTGGCATCTCCTGGCGGGGAAAAGCGTTGAGGCGGTTGCCATATCGCGCTGGGCGACTGATCGGCGCTCCGGTATAGTGTCGCCCGCCATCGTTTCCGTGGGAGAGAGTCCGGTTCCGGACCGCCGAAGGCGCAACTCACCCGCAATCGCTCAGGTAAAAGGACCACGGAATATGGGCAACTCTGGAGAGCGTCGCGTGCCTTGACGGCACCGCGACCACCGATGGGGCAAATCTCTCAGGTGCCAGGACAGAGGGGTGGAAGCCGGCGGTTTGCCGGCTTTTGCTGTTTTTCCGGAGCCCGTTTTGTCGAGTGATCGAAATATCTCCCGCATGCCAACCTGGATTCGCCAGAAACTGGGCCGGGATGCCGCTTACCCTCTCACTTCCCGTGCCCTGCACGGCCGCAATCTGCACTCCGTCTGCGAGGAAGCGCGCTGTCCCAATCGTGGCGAATGCTGGAGCCGGGGCACCGCCACTTTCATGCTGCTGGGCGAGGTCTGCACCCGTGCCTGCGCATTTTGTTCGGTCAAGACCGGCAGCCCCTCCTGGCGGGATGCCGGTGAGGCGCGTCGCGTGGCCGAGGCGGCCGTGGAACTGGGGCTATCCTTCGTCGTGCTGACCTCGGTGAATCGTGATGACTTACCCGACGGCGGGGCTGGTGTTTTTGCGCAAGCCTTGCGTGAATTGCGTTTGCTGCGTAGCGAGATCGGCGTCGAATTTCTCACGCCCGACTTCCGCAAAGTCCAGGCCGAGGCGGCGGAACTATTCACCAGCACGCTGGTGTCCCTGCCGAGTTCCACGCGCCGGGATCTCATCTGGGGCCACAACGTGGAAACCGTGCCGCGCCTGTATCGCGCGGTGCGCAAGGGCGCGAAGTACGAACGCTCGCTGCGCCTGCTCGAAATCGCGTCCCATCTGCCGCAAATCGAAGCAAAATCCTCCCTGATGCTGGGCCTGGGCGAAACCAGGGAGGAAGTGGCGGCGGTGCTGCGCGACCTGCGCGGTGCCGGTGTGCAACGCCTCTCTCTCGGGCAATATCTGCGTCCGACCCTGGACAATCTGCCGGTGGCGCGCTATCTCCCTCCCCAGGAATTCACGGAATACGAGGCGCTGGCCCGCGAACTCGGTTTCGCCTGGGTCAAGGCCGGCCCCCTGGTGCGCAGTTCCTATTACGCGGAAGAAATCCAAGGATCATCCCCATGCTGAAGCACACGCCGTTGAACGCCAAGCACCACGAGGCCCAAGCCAAACTGGTGGACTTTTCCGGCTGGGAAATGCCCATCCATTACGGCTCCCAGATCGAGGAGCACCACATCGTGCGGCGCGACGCCGGCATGTTCGACGTCTCCCCCATGCTGCCGGTGGACATCAAGGGCGAGGGCGTGCG